>JALNXV010000071.1 GCA_023230175.1 Candidatus Cloacimonadota bacterium | reverse complement strand
TTAACAGTTTTAGGATTTTCAGCCATACGTTGTTCTAAGACATAATCAGAATGGGAGTTAAAACCTAAAAGTTTAGCTCTTTTATAACGTAAATTAACCTCTTTTAAAATAATATCGCAATTATCAAAATCATCTTTAAAAGCTCTTTTACCGGAAGCTAAAGAAATTCTTTTTCTTAGTTCTCTATTTTTTGCATAAGTCAACACAGGAGTAATGCTTGGTGCCTGTAAATTAAAAAGCCATCCACTATCTTTTCCCTTTTGTTTTGCTCTATACTCAGCAGCCTTTAAATCATTTTCAGGGATGCCTTCAACCTCATTTTTATCAGTTGTGTGATAAAAATAAGCATTTGTAGCATCAAGGACATTCTTTGAAAATTTCGGACTTAATACAGATAATTGCATATCAATATCAAGTAATTGTTTCTTTTTATCATCATCCAAAAGGGCACCGTTTCTGGTAAATCCTAAATATGTCTTTTCGACAAGTCTTTTTTCTTCTGCACTTAAATCCTCATTTTTCATATTATTATAGACATATTTAACTCTTTCAAAAATAGTAGGATCCATATTAAGTTCACTACTAAACTGTGAAATCATCGGGGAAATCTTCTCTGCAAGTGACTTAAATTCATTATCTGATTCAGAAGATAATAGATTAAAATATATCCCTACCGGATAATTTAAATCTTCTGTAGCTGTTTGAAGAGCTAAAATTGTATTTCTAAAATCAGGGGCTTCAGAATTACTTTTTAATTCATTTACCTTTTGTTTTGCAATTTCAAGTGCTTTTTCAATAGCAGGCATAAAGTGTTCAAACTTAATTTCATCAAAAGGAACTGCCTGGTATTTTGTCGTCCAGTGTTTAAAAAACGGATTAGTCATTGTTTCTCCTTATTTATTTTTTTATATCTAATAACTCTACTTCAAAAATTAAATCAGCATTAGGTGGGATTACTCCTCCGGCACCTCTTTTGCCATAAGCAAGACTTGACGGTATCTCAAGCAATCTCTTTTCGCCTATCTTCATACCTTTAACACCTAGATCCCAACCTTTGATAACTTGTCCTATTCCTAATCGAAACTCAAAAGCTTGATTTCTATCTATTGAACTATCAAATTTTGTACCATCTAATAATGTCCCGGTATAATGAACTTTTACTAAATCGCCTTCCTTAGCAATATCACCATTACCTTCATTTAATATCTTAATTTTTAGACCATTTTCCATTGTCGTCCACCTGTTAATACCTTTCTTATTATTCTTTAAATCAGTTTTTTTCGATGTACCACCGGCACAAGAAGTTAATAACAATACAAGACTTAATAACACACTAATAAATAACTTATTCATTATGTCTCCTTAATGACATTTTTTACATTTCCATAAATCTGTAAAGAAATATTTATTTCTTAGTTTTCTGATTTTCATTATTATGTGATTCATTTTTTGCTCGTGGATGTCCTCTAAGGTACTCACTTCTTACATTTTCCGGATTAATGTGTGTATAAATTTCGGTAGTTGATAAATTGCTATGCCCAAGCATTTCTTTTATTGAAAGTAAGTCAGCACCATTTTGCAATAAATGAGAAGCAAAAGTATGCCTTATTGTATGAGGCGAATAACCCGATTTTGAAGAAATTTGATTTATATATTTCTTCATAATTGCATATAACTGATTTCTATCTAATTGTTTTCCTGATTTTGAAACAAACAATATCTCTGTATCTTCGGGACTAAAACTATCTCTAATCTTAAGATAATTATTCAACTTTTCTATGCAAGAAATAGTTATAGGGACAACCCTCTTTTTACTTCCCTTACCAATGACTGTTATCAAGTTTTGTTTAAAATCAATATCTTTAATAGAAATATCAGCGACTTCAGAGATTCTCAATCCTGATGAATAAAACATTTCAAACAAAGCTTTATCTCTTATCCCAAACTTATTATCGCTCACAGGTAAATCACACAACTCAAATATTTCTTCTACAGAAAAAAATACAGGTAATTTTTTAGAATATTTCGGAGTCTTGACATATTTAGCCGGGTTAATTGACAAATAATCATTAATTAATAAAAACTTACAAAAGACTTTAATTGAGCTTACCTTACGAGAGATAGAACGGTTAGAGATATGATTTTCCATCAAAAATATCAAATAAGCCCTAATTATTTCTTTATCAATACTATGAATATTATCACGATTTTCTTTAATTAAGTAAATATGAAAATCATTTATATCCGATAAGTAAGCTAATATTGTATTCTTAGCACAATTTTGACTCTGCAAATAAACCTTAAATTCTTCAATATACTTTAACATTAAATTACCAATATTTGCCTTTTTTTACTCCTGAGGCTTCAGTTTCATTATCTTTTTTTGCTTGTTCTTGTTTTTGTTCAAGAGCATTTAAGAGTTGTTCGGCTTGTTTTTTATCAGGATTTAACTCTTGTTGTTGTTGCTGTTGTTGTTGCTGTTGATTTTCATCTTGATTTTGTTTATCCTGTTTTTGTTGTTGTTGCTGTTTTTCTTCTTCCTTGTCGTCATTATCATTTTCTTTATTATCTGAACTTTGCTGTTGTTGCTGTTGTTGTAACAACAATCTTGTCATTTCAAAATTTTTTCGTGCTTCAATATTATCAGGATTTTCTTTTAAAGCTTTACGGTAATTATCAAGTGCTTTTTCATAATCACCTGTTTGATAAGCTATATTTCCAAGGTTATGCAAAACTTTATCTTTTTGTTTAAAATTAGAATCATTCAAAGCAAGCTCAAATTCTTTCTGAGCATCTTCATATTTTTGATTTTTATATAAAGCAGTACCGAGATTATATCTTAACAATCCTTCATTTGGATTTTCGATAGCATTATTTCGAAAATCTTTTTCTGCACTTTGATAATCTCCATCTAACCATAATTTTCTTGCTTTATTATTTTTTAATGCTTTATCATAATTTAAAGAAGAATCTGACTTCTTATTAACTGGATTTTCTTGTGTTTCAATAACATTATCATTATTCTGAGGAGGGTCTGTATTTATATTATTATCAGCAAAACAATTACTTAAACAAAAAAATGCAAACATTAGACTTATGCTTATAATCATAAATATTCTTTTATATGTTAAAATAATCATATCTTAGTCTCCTTAACCTTAAAAAAAATAAAACTTTCCAATAACAAGAAAATCAAAGCTATAATTACAAAATAATGGTATTGTTCCTTATATCTTGAAAGTTGAGTCGAAGAATACTTAGACTTTTCATTCGTATCAATCTTTTTTAAAACTTCATATATTTCTGAGTAATCAGAAGAAATCAAATAAAATTTACCGTTTGTTTCATTTGCGAGATTCATTAAGGTAGATACATCTAATTTTGTCACAATCACATTACCTTTATCATCTTTAGCATATTCCTTTTGCCCTTTTTCATTAACTAACAATAGAGGGCTTCCTTCAGGGCTGCCAATACCAAGGGAATAGATAACTACACCTTGTGTGGCAAATTTTTTAGCTATATTAACGCCTTCTTGTTCCAGGTCTTCTCCGTCACTTAATAAAATTATTGTTTTTGCGTTAGTTTCTTTATTGAAAAGTTCAGATGCACTTTGTAAAGCTGAACCAATATTAGTACCATAAGCAGTAATAGTTTCTGAGTTCAAACTTGAAATAATAAACTTTAATGCGGCATAATCAGTTGTTAAAGGGCAAAGAACAACACTTTTACCGGCAAACCCTACAATGCCTACTCTATCTCCCTTTAATTCATCTAAGAAGAGATTTATATGGTTCTTAGCTCTTTCTAAACGTGTTGGAGAAATATCATTTGCATCCATACTCTTAGAAACATCAACTACAAAAACAATATCTTGTCCGTGTTGGTCAACAATCCTTACTTCTTTATCCCATTGGGGACGAGCCAAAGCTATCACAATAAAGGCAAAAACAAGAATAATTAAAAAAGTTCTCAGATTATAGTAAAAACCTGAAAAAGAACTATTAAAAAAATCCACAAGATTGTCATCACAAAATTTTCTTAATTGCCTATATCTAATCTTATGAATAAAAAATAAGATTACAAAAAAAATTGGTATAAGTATTAAAAATAACAGGATATTTGGATTTGCCCAATTCATCTATTAACTCCTATGGTAAAACTATTCTAAAAATTGTTTTAAATAAAATCATAATAACCAACAAGAATAAAGCTATCCAAAGAAAATATACAAATAACTCTTTATGTTCATAATAAAAATTAGCCTTAATCTCTGTAGTCTCTAATCTGTTAATTTCTTCAAGGATGTTATTCAATTGTTCTGTATTAAATGCTGTAGCTGCTTTACCGGTACCGGTTAAATCTGCTAATTTATTAAGCATATCAATATCAATATTAAAAATGTGTTTTACAAATTGAGTGCCATATATTGGATGTTGAACAGGGAAATCAACCGGACCTTGAGATGCTACTGCAATAGGATAAATCTTTATATCGTATAATTTTGCTATTTCTGCTGCAGATACCGGATCAATTTCTCCGGCATTGTTTTCTCCATCAGTTAATAAAATAATCACTTTTGACTTTGCAGGTGAATCTTTTAACCTAAGGGTTGAGATTGCTAATCCATTACCAATAGCAGTACCGCTTTGTTCTTCATCTACTTTCATATTAGATACAACAGTATGTAAAACATTAAAATCTGTTGTTAATGGTGATAAAGTATAAGCATAGGTTGCAAAACTAACAATCCCAATGCGATCATTTTCTCTCTTTTTAATAAAATCAAGGGCAACCTTTTTAGATGCTTCCATTCTATTAACCGGTTGATAATCTACAGCCTTCATACTACCGGAAACATCCATACACATAACAATATCAATACCGTGTGTAGTATGTTCTTTCTTTTCAATAGAAAGTCTTGGTCCGGCAAGTGATAAAATAAACAATATCAACAATATAGATTTTATCAAAATAGGTAGATATGCCGTTAAACTATTTCTTTTTTGTATCTGCTTCAATAATGCAATGTTTGAAAACTTTATTTTAGGACTAAATTTTCTCATAAAAAAGATATCAAACCAGATAACTAAAGGTACAATAATCAATAAAAACAAATATAATGGTCTTGCAAAATTAAACATTATTCTGACCTATCTTCTGAAAATTTTGTATTAGTTTTTTTTCTTTCTTTATCTATCAACTCATCCTTAAATAAATTCACATAAGATTCTACCCAATTTAAACTATCAATTGCCTCTTTCTCATCAATAGAATGCTTAGCAAATTTTACTCTATCCATAGAACTTAATATCTTCAAAATTTCATTATAATTATTTTCAAGCAATAATGAGTTATTGGATAGTGTATCTACTTCATTATCGTTAGCTTTCAATATATTATTAAGATTCCCCTGAAAATATCTTTTTAATTCAGGAGTAGTCATCTCTAAGGCTTTTATCCTAAACTGATTCTCAATAAAAAATCTTAATATATAAGATAACTCAAAATAAAATTCTAAAAAATTCTTTGAATTGATATAATTCTTTACCTTAAGTTTTTCAATTAATTCGATTGCCTTCAACCAAGCAGGTCTATTATCAACAAAAATTGGATTTATCTTTTCTTTGTTTTTAAACTTCTTGATAAATTTTCTAAGCAAATAAATCGTTATTACAATTATAATAATTAATATTATCGGAAACAGATAATCAAAAAACTTTAATTTGTAATTTGATGGTGCAAATATATCTACGATTGTAGTATCTGTTAAACTTAAAGCTGATTGAACATAAAAGCTGAAAGGATTTATCATTAATGTATCATAAACAGCTTTAGATTCTTGAATACTTTGAATAAACAATGGGATCTTATTTACCTGAACTAATCCGGTATCAAAAGGTGCAATTCTCAATAAATAATGCCATGGTTTACCTTTTACGGGAGTAACATCATAGATTTCAATTTGTTGATTTTCTTCATTTGCCTGAAAAAATATATTTTCAGGTTTGTACTCTTCAAGATTAAACTCTAAATCTATAATTTGCCCTATATACAAGCTATCAGGCAAATTTTCTACAGTTAAATCCTTTGCTAACAAAGTATTATTCACAATTAGAAATAATATAATAATAATTACAAGGTAATAAATCTTATTTGCCAATAAATCTTTTAAATTATCATATTGCATTTATCGTTTTTTCCTTTGAACTCTAAGTTTAAAGAATTTTATTAAATCATAAACATAAGGTTTATTAGTATAGATATTTAACAAATCTACATTCATTTTTTTAAATCTTTCTGTAATCTTAGCTTCTCTATCTGCTATTAAATTATCATACTTTTCTCGAATTGACTTTTTCATTGTATTAACTACTAATATCTGACCTGTTTCCGGACATTGTAAATGTATGATTCCGGCATTAGGCAACTTTAATTCTGCAGGGTCATTAACTTTAATTGCAATTACATCGTGTTTTTTTGAAAGAACCTCTAAGCTATGCTCATAATTCTCTGTAATAAAGTCAGATATAATAAAAATTATAGACTTTTTCTTACAGATAGACCACAGATATTTGAGAGCATTTTCTAAATTAGTAGATTTATTTTGAGAACGGTAATACAATATATCTCTGAGAATCTTTAGAGCATATTTCTTACCTTTTCTCGGCGGAGAATACTGTTCAATATCATCAGCGAAAAGTAATAACCCTACTTTATCATTATTTGACAAAGCTGAAAAAGATAAAAGAGCCGTAATCTCTGTAATCAACTCATTTTTAAGCATATTTTGAGTTCCAAAAACTGTTGAAGAACTGCCATCAACCAAAAAAATGACGTTTAACTCTCTTGTTTCATTAAACTTTTTTATATATGGATGACCATATCTTGCAGTAACATTCCAATCAATTTCTTTAAAACTATCACCGGATTGGTATTCTCTAACTTCAGCAAATTCTAAGCCATGTCCTTTGAACATAGAATGATATTCACCGGAAAACACTTCATTAACCAGCTTTTTAGTTGTTATTTCTATCTTTCTGATTTTTTTTAATATTTCAGAAGTTTCCATATTTCTTTATGGTACCTCAATTTCATCAAAAATTATATTAATTATATCATCAGTAGTTTTTTGTTCTGCTTCTGCTTCGTACGTCAATATGATTCTATGTCTTAAAACATCCTTTCCTATTGCCTTTATGTCATCAGGAATAACATAAGCTCTATGCTGTAAAAAAGCGTGGGCTTTTGCAGCTCTCGCTAAATATAATGTCGCACGAGGAGAGGCTCCACATTCAATAAGCGGTTTAATTAAATGTAAATTTTTAAACTTACCGGGTTCACGAGTAGCAAAAACTAAATCTAAAATATAGTCTTTTATCTTATCTTCCATAAATATATCTTTAACTGTAGCACGCATCTCAGAAATCTGTTCAGGTGTTAATATTTTAGATAACTTGATAGGTTCATCATTTACCATCCGATCTAAAATAGCTCTCTCTTCATCTCTTTTAGGATAAGTAATCAATAACTTAAGCATAAAACGATCAACCTGTGCTTCCGGTAAAGCATAAGTTCCTTCTTGCTCGATAGGGTTTTGAGTTGCCATTACTATAAATGGTTTTGGCAATTGATAAGTGTTATTACCAATTGTAACTTGTTTTTCTTGCATTGCTTCAAGTAAAGCTGATTGTACCTTTGCAGGAGCTCTATTAACTTCATCAGCTAAGATTAAATTAGCAAATATTGGACCTAAACGCGGCTCAAACTCACTACTCTTTTGATTATAAATAAGTGTTCCTATCAAATCTGCGGGTAATAAATCAGGCGTAAATTGAAGACGTTTAAAACTTGCATCTAAAGTCTCTGATAATGAACTTACTGCCAAGGTTTTTGCTAAACCGGGTACACCTTCTAATAAAATATGTCCGTTACATAATAAAGCAATTAACATTCGCTCTATCATATATTCTTGACCTACTATACATTTTGATAATTCGGAAACTACGTTATCTAAAGCTTGACTTTGGTCGATAACCTTTCTGTGAATTTCATCCATTATTGACATTTATTCCTCCGTTAACAATCATTACATTGTCTTTGATTCTGTTTCATTTGCTTTCTTTGATTCAGCCATCCTGATACATCCTCTTTATTAAAAAACTTTTTTATTGTTTTTATATATGAAATAACTTCCTTCTTGTTACTGTGTTTCAAATCTTCTATATTGTTCCATATCTCACCGTACAATCCTAAAACTTCATTATTAGCTTCTTTCAACCTAACAACTTCAAAAATAGTTGATTTCCTAACTTCGTAACTTGTAAATTTATACTTTCGATATAAAAATTTTATAAATTTCTTTTTAAGGTTACTCGATGAAGCTCTACTTGCTCCAATCTCAATATCTACTAATTGAGAATAAAACCATAAATGAGCAGGTATATCACCGTCAGAAATATTTGTTTTATATGCTCTTTTCCTTACTTTATAAAACCAATATAAAATCAATATCAATAAAAATATCACGAAAAATTTTAATATTCGCCCATTTTGCGAAATAACTAAATATACAGAATCCATTTATAAAATATACCTTTCTATAATATTTGATTGATAATCTTTAAAAAATAACTCTATCTGATTTAATACTTCATTATGCTCAATAATTGCATATCCGGCTTTCTCTCCCCTATCAAAAAATTTCTTCAAATGACCGGGGTTTAAAAAATATGTACTATCATAAACTTGCTCGAAATACCTATGATGTGTATGTCCAAAACAATACAAATTTATTCCTTTTTCTTTTGAATCAACTATTGTATGATGTTCCTTAACGTGAGCTATATGAAAATTAAGTGCATAATTATCATTTATTTGGATAAAAAAATCTAAAACTGAATTTTCTTGCCTCCATGCTTGATGATAAATCCCAAAAACACTATATATATACATTTCAGAGATTAGCTCCGGAAAATATTCTAAATCATCAGGTTCATCTCCAAGATGAATCAAATACTTACTGTCTTGATTTTGTTCTAAAACTCTCTGCAACAAATCTTTATTTTGATGAGTATCTGATAATATTATTATCTTATTCATATATTAATCTCCTTATAATCTATTCAAAAATAAATATTCTAATCTCTGCAATCAATTATCAACATTATTATTAGTCAAGATTTTTTTGTTTTTTACTTACTAACACAACTATCATATAAAAATATAAAACTGTCGTTTCTATTATCATATATTTTTAATTTTAAATCTTTATGTTTATAAATTAATAGTTATTACACAAATTGCGATTAATTGAAATTTATTTACAATACATAAAACTTTATCAAATCAGAAAATAACACCATAAACACAAGGATTCTACAACTTTGGTACAGGTGACCTACAGGAAGCATTCCTTCCTGTAGGTCTCCTGTACCTTACTTGAAATAATTGCCCAAATTGCAAAATCATAAACCATTGAAAAGTTAAACTTTAGCTTCATAGACGATAATACAAACATTAAAATATACACATACGTAAACTAAATTTACTTAATAAATTATTTTTATTTGATATTAATGCTTAAAACTATTAAACAAATTATGTCATTATTACCAAAAAATATTTTAATTGTATTTACTTAATACAGTAATACAGCCGGACTTGATTTACAACGAAGCGAAGCGAGTGTGAGTCGAGTCCGGCGAAATGTTGTGCGAGCATCCTTGCTTGCACTCTTTTTGCTACAAGCCGGGAACTTATAGAACTCTTTTTGTTACAAGCCGGAAGCTTATAGAACTCTTTGTCTTCAAGTCCCTTCTTGCTTCGCAATTAGAGACTCAAGTCCACATAGCAGGACTTGAGAACATCGAAATGGAACCGAAATAGCTTGTCCCGACAATTAATAAAATTCTTAGCCCCATTTTTTAAAATGGGGATTTAAAAGGAACAATATACTAATTTCCCTATTAGCGACTTAAGTCGCTAATAGGGAAAGATATTGGAAGACAGCTATTTATTCCACGGATTAAAATCCGAGGCTAAGAGTTTAAATTATTTCATAATCAAAAATTTACCTGTCTTGACCTTATCATCAGTCTTTATCTTATAAAAATACACTCCGGAGGCAACACTTTGATTTTGATTATTTCTTTTATCCCAAGTGAAGATACTTTCATTGTCTTTAGTTTGAAATGCCTTTGATGTTTTGACTAATTGCCCTTTGATATTATAAATGCTAATCTCTGTGTCTTTATCTGCAATACTTGTTTTAAAATTCACATCGCCCCCATTGACAGGATTAGGATAAACATAAGTATCTCTCTCATATTCCACTACTTGATCTGACGATGAAACTGTGTAATCAAAATTATAAATATGATAACCTGAATATTTCATTTCAATAAACTTATTGTGTTCTGGGAAAAAATAAGTTCTTGCTACCTGACCTTCTTGTTCCTTTGCACCTATTTGAACAATATTATCATTTAAAACTGAATAAAATAAATTACTATTTTGTGAATTATTATTCTCAGTAATAACATTATTAAAAATATTAATTACATTAAAATATTGTGACAAGAATTGAGAAAATAATTGTGTTGAACAATCATATGTAAATAATCTAAGATTATAAATTGAATTATATATATCATATGGGGATATACCAGCTATAACATTATTTGTAAGATGTGTAAACTGATTATTAGAGCTAGCATTTACTGTATTTGATATAAATAAAACACTATCAGGCATATTAATATCTCTAAAAACATATCTATTGTTGTTATTGAAGACAATATTATTTATTTCAGATATTCCTGATTCTGATTCTATTTTACCTGGTATTATACAAAATAACGATAATTCTTCATCAACAAAAGCATATACTTTACTATAATAAGACAAATTATTTCTTTGATTTATATATATATAATTATTATAATATCGAATATCAATGAAGTTATCAATATCCAGACTATAACTATTTAATAGATTTAATGAATGATCATAGATATTATAAATATTTAAATAAAAAGAATCGTTATATTTATAAAGAAAAAATAACTTATTTTCCGCAATGCAAAAACTAGACTGATCAACAAAAACGTCTAAACATAAATCAAACATTTCTATTCTATTCAAAACTGAATAAAAATTGTAACTATTATTTACTTCATCATAAACAGATACATAATAGTTACTTTTGCTGATATAAATACTTAAATCATTTTTGTTAATAAAATAATTTTGCACTAACTCAAAATCATTTAAGATATCAAAAGCCATTAATCCCTTTGAGGAACAAACATAAAGATACGGGTAAATAATCTGTAAATTATTAAAATGAGAATTACCGTTTGTTAAAATATACTCTAGAAATACATTTGAAGAATCAGCAACATTATACACATTACAACCATATAAATTATCGTAAGTAATTAGATAATCTTCAACAAGAAATGCATCAGTAAAATAAAAAATATTTGGATCTTCAGGATTATCTATATTAGAAGGTATGGAAATCCTAATAATCTCATAAATATTCTCTATATTGGATATATCATATAACACTACATTATTAAAAAACATAACATACAATATATGATTATGCACTTTTAAATTTGTAACACCCCCAATATTATCAATCATAAATTCTTGAATGTAATTATTATCAGAGAAGTTAAAAATTTCATTAAGATCAAAAAATTTTATTATCGTATGAGTAATGTCATTATCCTCAAATGAATAATACGCTTTGATTAATAAAGAATCTGTATAAGTTGATAATCCATATAAATTGTTAATAAATCCTTGATATTCTAATGTATTTTTATCATAAATAAAAGCTCTTTGTGTCGGACTATCAGGCAAAATTAAAAATGACTCTGTAACAAATGGATTAGATAATGAACTTAAAGAAATTGGTAATTCCATATCAAAGATTTCAATCATCGGACAAGAAGTAAGATCAAAAACCTTTAACCATAAAGAAGAATTAAATTTATAAAAAAAGTAATATCTATCATCATCGATAAAACTTTTTTCCAATGTACTTATTTTTGTTTCATAAACTTTCAAAGTCTCTAAGTCTCCACTTTCTAAAATCTCACAATCAATGATACTATATTGATTCGCTATTATCATTCTATTTTCATATACATTTATTGGACCGGTAAATGTGTGAAAATAAAAAAATACATCATCATATTGTATATTAGATATATTATTGATATTTTGTGAGTTAATGCAAACTGTATGAATTATTAACATTATTATTATTATTAATTTTTTCATTTTATCTCCTATTCTTCAATAAAAGGGTGGGCAGTTTAATCTGCCCCCCATACATCAAT
>JALNXV010000484.1 GCA_023230175.1 Candidatus Cloacimonadota bacterium | reverse complement strand
GGCAATAAGCCCGCAGGATGACCTCTGCCGCCGTTTCCCCGATGGCCCCGCCGACGATACAGCGCCGTTCCATCGCCCCCGCGTTGCTCATGTAAGAGCAGTGGGCGACCGCCATGGCGTGAACTGCCGCCGCGCTGGACAGGGGAACGATGCACTGAACATCTTCAACCTGGAGAACATCGAAACACGCCTGCCAATCGGTCGTAAGCGGAGTCGTACTGGTTCCGCCATACAAAAACGTGTACGCGATATTGTCCGGAACAACTCCAGCAGCAGCGGGACGATACGCCGTGACAAAAGGCTCGGACAGGCCGTTAAACCAATCGACGATTGCCTGAAGGTTGGCGGTTATATCCGTCGGGTCTGTTTCTTTGATAGATACACCTTCCACGAAATCAAATTTCCCAGCCGTCGGATAATCCCGATATTTCGGGGTGTATTCGGCACTCAGATCGGCAATTGTATCAAAGTAATCAGATACTTTAGAAACTGTATCATAAACAGTGAGGTCACATGAAGCGATTTCCACCTCGCTCGACAAAACTCCCGCCTTGACTGTAATCGTGTCCGTTGTCACAGTGACCAAAGCAGATGTCGCTGCTCCGGTGTAATGAAGCGTGAAATATACCGCGCCGAGATTGTCTTCGATATGTTCTTCCCCGTCGAAACTGGTAGAGATATATTTCCCGGAAGATGTGCCCGCAGCGACTTTAACTTTGATACGGGTGGTGTGAGCACCGTAATCAGTCGATTCCAGAGCCAAAGCCGCAGGAACCATATCACAGGTATCTCCGGGAGACGGGTCGGTTTTCCAGTCGTAACGAAGATCGCAGACCAGACCGTCTGCGGTAAATGTTTCGATCAAATTGGTTTCCCCGATGGCGCCCCCGCTTGTCATTATAACGCGCCACCCGTCATATTCACCATCGGCCGGCGTATCCGGGCCGGTTCCAAGTGTGATTTGCTTGCTGGCCGAGGTAATGGTGGCAACAGTGTCGCTTACAGCAACGGTGTCTTGAGCCAAAACATAGTGGGACTGGGTGGCCGGATCGACCCGGACCGCATAAATAGCCTGTGGAGCATTGGTTTCCGCCGAAGGGGCGAACGCTTTTTTGATCGCGTCCACCAATTCCCCGGAGGTAAAATATTCAGCCGCTTCCTGGGGGTTTCCCAGTTTGATGACCGTTTGCGGAATACCACCCACACTTTGCCCGATGATGGCGAGGTTGTTCTCCACGGTCAGATTTTTGTTGGCCATCGCAGAGTCATCGATGCGAGTGGCGACGGTCGGAGTCGTCAAAAGACGACCATTAAAGAACACAGCCATAATGCCCCCCTTCAATCATGCAGACCCTTATGCGGGTGCGTTACAGAATTTGTTGTAGTGATCCTGGAATTGGTCGAAGGAGGCTTTAACAACCTTTTTTTCAAACCGCATCCGGTGGTAAAATCCGCCGATCAGCTCTACCCGCTTGTCTGTCAAAGACAGCTTCTTGCAGAATTCGTCCAGTGTAATTTTGTCCATTATTTCGGTCCCCCTTAGACCTCGATAAACATCTCAGTTGGGTTGAATTTGATAAACAAATCCACGTCCTTAATTATAACATAGTTTCGGCTCCATGTGGAAAGTCCTCTAAAAGTAGCGACCGTGGAGCGATAATATAAATTTTGAGGCAGAAACTGGTATATCGGATCGTAATCGGTGGCCGAGATATCCACCTCATGCAGCCCGTAAGTCGCCCAGTCAAATGCCGAAGACAGGATGTACCGGGCGATCACCTCCAGGAACAAAGTAACGTCGCCGTTCAGACTGGCAGAAACCACCCTCAAATTGTACCGGTGGATTTTCCCCTCGGCATCGTCCCCGTCGATATCCGCCTCTTCGTTTTCCTCAGTTTCGATAAAATCCCCGATAACAGACTCATCGACACTGAGGGACGCCGGGATGACGTACCATCCCGGCAGTTTTGTTTCATCGACGCCGTATCCCTGGGCCAGCTTGATCGGTGTAGCCTCGAGATAAGCCTGAACCTTCGAAATGTACCCCGCCCCCAGAGTGTCGGCATCGAAGATGTCGTCCAGGATCGAATAGTCCGCCTTGATCGCCGTCAACCCGGCAGCCAGGATGGCAAGAACGATTTTTTCAGGCATTAAAATAGACATGATGACCCTTTAATTATTAACGTCTTCCGATCTTCCAGCGCAATGTGTCAACTGACGTTGTTTTAGCCTTGGGTGCCGGAGTTTTTTCCGGCCTCTTTGGGCTTTTCAGCGCAATCGATTATTGCCTGTTTAATTTTCGAGATGAGTATCTCCTTATCGTCGCCCCTCACTCTTTCGAGAGCTGTCATCAAGCTGTGAAGTTCGAGCGGTTTACCCTGAAGACCCGCAATTTGGGATTCAAGTTCGGCCTGCGAGGAAGAATGAGCAGCATCGAGTTCGCTCCGCAGACTTAGACGGCCAGGGCGGACCCGCCGGTCAAGACCGAGTTTTTTAAAAGCATCGTCGAATCGTTCATCGATCAGAGGCTTTTCGGGTTTTTTCACCTCTTTGGGAGCTATCCGGGAAGGCTTTGTATGTTCACGATGCCATTCCTCGGCTTCCTCGCGAGCCGCCTCCATACGTTTGGCCTCTTCAGCAGCGCGACCTTTACCAGTGATGCGATAGAACAGATCCGTTGACCAC
>JALNXV010000483.1 GCA_023230175.1 Candidatus Cloacimonadota bacterium | reverse complement strand
AAGGCCGCCTTCACTGAAAACCTGCCACAGGCAGCTTTTCCGGGCGTTCAGGTCAAGTCCGCCCCTTCTCTTCACTTCGTTGTGTTTGCGAGTAGGTTTTAATACAGAAAAACGATTACTCGGAAGGGGTGTCTATTTTTGCCTTAGGGGTGTTTAGTTTTTGGCTAGGGGTGTCTATTTTTCAGCTGGAGAGGGGGTTTACTGTCTGATTGTTATGTGCTTTTTGTTGCAAAGCATAAAAAAGAAATTCTATGCGCCACATTATTCATTTATACTAAACATATTGGAGGCAAAAGAATGAAAGATGAAGATATTTTGTCAGAAATAATGTCTGGAGATTATAACGAACAAATTGCAGAACTGAAGAAAAAATTCCCCGAATCCGAGTTCCCTGGACTTTATCCTATCAGAACTTTGCACTACAACATTAACGAAATATACAATCACTATTCTTCTGAAGTTGAGACTGATTTGCAGAGGGAAGTATTAAGGAAATTCGATTCAAATCTTACATACAATTATGGTGATGATAAGTTTTGCGGTCCTTTTGTTTCGTATGATGGTGAGAAATATCATGCAACCTTTTATGAAAATTTTAATGCCTTTCTCTGGATTTACTCATACTGGATGTTTTTGCAATATGAACTCACAGCACAAAAGCAAAAGAACGATCCATCTGACCCACTTTATATCACGGATAGGATGATTGAGAGAGCTAGACAACTGTTTTCTTTAGGTTTACAAATCCGACATGGTCAGCATGTTGATTGGAATCTGGAATTGCCAAATCCTAATCCAACATCGCATTCGGTTGATTCAGAGGCGATATATTGTCTAAAAACAAACGAAATATGGAAGGTTGCGGTATGCTACATTATGTTCCACGAACTTGCTCATGTTGTTCATAGGGATCTTGAGTCTGAATGTGTTAATCCAAAGTTGACTGAACAAGAAGCAGATAATTATGCAATTGATTTGATGCATTGCCCAAATGCGCCAATGACAGCATTTTATACGCAGATAGGAGTGACACTTGGTACGGGATTTCTTTTATTCTTCTATGCTAATCCTAGGCGTTTGTACAGCGGCAATGAAGGAACACATCCTGATGTTACGGTAAGAATATCAAACAACCGAGAAAGACTTTTTAACTATTTTGATGAAACCCACAAAAATGACATTCTTTGGCTTCAGGCAATAATGTACTGCAATTTCTGTTCGTTGCATGACATAAAAGTAGATAAAAAGGAATTTGAATATCCAATAGAAGCTGTGGAATACTATGAAGCATTATTGGACAGCATATTTGCCCATGATTAAATCTCCGTTCCGCACCTGAATGTGACGGTGATTTTATCCTTGCTGTAAACCGTCATGTGATCAGCCAGCCCTAGCCACATCTCTGGGGAGAAAGAGTCAAATTGGGTATTCAGCTTCTCAACCTTGCTGATGAACCTCTGCATCCGCTGGCTTCTGTTCTTGAGGTCATTGATCTGGTTTGTCAGGCTGTCTGTTTTCTGCTTGGCTATGTTGTACCTTTCCTGCATGGCCTCAAATCTGCCTGATGCAACATCCTCTTCCGTTATTGGTTTCCCGTTGAAATAGCTGTTGAGAAGTCCTGCGGCAACATCAAGTTCAGCCTGTGCCTCGGTCAGTTGCTTCTCAAGCTGTGTGGTGTCCATAAGCATGGCCCTGATGGCTTTGAGGTCCGGTATGATGTTGTCCTTGTTTACGATGAACTTGTTCAAAGCCTTTACAAAGACCACTTTGATTTCATCCTCAGTGAGGTGAGGGGTGGAGCACTTCTGTTCATTCTTGAACTTTGCGTTGCATTTCCAGATGACCTTGCGGTATTTGTCTGTGGAGTGCCATACCTTTGAACCGTAGGCTGTGCCGCAGTCACCGCAGATAATCCTGTCTGTGAATATGGATTTTGCGGAATGCTGCCTGAGTGAGTTCTTTCTGGCTTCAAGCTCCTGTTGAGCCATATCATATTCTTCTTCGCTGATGATGGCCTCGTGGCTGTCGGAAACGAAGTACTTCTGAACCTCTCCGTTGTTGACCTTGCGCTTTGAAAGCAGGTCGGTCTTGTAGGTTTTCTGCAGGACTGCATTCCCGGCATATTTCTCATTTCTAAGTATTCTGACCACAGATTCTGCTCCCCATGTTGTTCTGCCAGTTCCGGTTTTGTAGCCAAGATCCATCAACTCTCTGGAGATTGTGTAGGGTGTTTTTCCTTCAAGGAATGACTTGAATATGTACCTGACGGTCTTTGCCTGTTCCGGGTTGATTACAAGGCCTCCGTCCTCACCTTTGTCATAGCCGAGGAAGCTGCTGTAGGCGAGGGAAATCTTTCCGTCTGCCATTCTTTTTCTCTGTCCCCAGAGGATATTCTCTGAAATGCTTCTGGATTCCTCCTGTGCAAGCGAACTCATTATGGTCAGTAGGACCTCTCCTTTGCTGTCGAAGGTCCAGATGTTCTCCTTTTCAAAGTAACATTCAACTCCCTTTTCCTTCAGCTTCCTTATCTGGAAAAGGACATTACGTACATCACCTGCATCTTCGGCGAACTGACGGACGGAACGGTCAAGGAGAAAGGCGTGTATGTCAAGATGGCCCGTGGCGAAATGGTCCGGTTCATGGCGGAGAACAATATCGAAGACCTCCAGGACATCAAACGGTTCGACCGGCTAGGGTTCGT
>JALNXV010000482.1 GCA_023230175.1 Candidatus Cloacimonadota bacterium | reverse complement strand
AAGTATGAGTATGAACAAAATCTGTATCACCAGTCAAATCAAGAGTTCCAATCACCTTATTTTCACTGTCAATTACAGGAGCACAGGAGCAAGTCCATCTGTGATAGGCTTTGACAAAATGGTCATTTGCAATTAACTGAAGTGGTGATTTGCAATACAAAACTGTTCCCATTGCATTTGTTCCGATGTCTTCCTCAGCCATAGAAGCTCCGGGTATCATTTTAAGGTTCGAAGCTTCTTTTAACATCTTGTCATTGCCGAAGATTCTTAGAATAATGCCTTGATTATCAGTTAAGATAGTCAGGAAGTTTGAACTCTTAACAAAATCATTAAGTAGTTTCATAAAGGGTTCTGCTATATTAATTAATTGTTTATTTTCCGTTAATACATCATTAAGTTCTTTTCCTGACAAGATTCTTTTGCTATAGATATTATCAGGGCTTAATCCTAAGAATGTACATCTTTTGTGAGATTCCTCTATGATATTTTTGAATAAATTAGATTTTTCCATTTTTACTTCCAAATTAAAAGGCAAAAACAAAAATGTTCTTGCCTTTAAATGTTATTTTATCATTATTGAAAATAGTTTTAATATTCGTTAGCTTCTTCGATGCCTTTAAGAACTCTTACAGCACCTTGAGTTAGTGCTTCCATTTCAAATTCTCCAGGGAATACGTGAACTTCAGCTAAGAAACAGATTCTTTTACTTAATTCTTCAACAAGGTATTTGCCGTAGGTTAGTCCACCTGTAATGAAAATTCCGTCAACTTTACCATTCAATACGGCAGCATAACCACTCATTTCTTTAGCAATCTGATATATCATAGCATCGAATATTTCTTTGGCTTTTTTATCACCGGCTTCAATTTTTTCTGTCACGACTCTGCCGTCATCAGTGCCTAAGTAAGCCATAAGTCCTGCTGATTTTGAGAGGTAAGTAAGTAATTCTTTTTTAGTATATTTTCCTGAAAATGCCATTTCAATTACATCACCTATTGGTAAAGCACCTGCTCTTTGAGGAGAGAAAGGACCCATTCCAAGTAAAGCATTGTTAACATCAACCACTCTTCCTTGTTTTATTGCGGCAGTAGTGATGCCACCACCCATATGTGCAGCAATCATATTACATTCTGAAAAATCTTTGTTTATTTTTTTAGCAAGTTGTCTGGCTGTATATCTGATATTTAAGGCGTGAAAAAGTGATTTTCGTTCTATCTCAGGAATACCTGAAATACGAGATATATCATCAAATTCGTCAACAGTTACAGGGTCAACAATGAAACAAGGTATTTTTAAATCATCAGCTATACCTTTTGCCATAAATGCTCCTAAATTTGAAGCGTGTATTCTCCCCCAAATAGAAGGGTCTTTTAGGTCTTTAAGCATTTTTTCTGTTATTTTGTATGTGCCTCCGTGTACAGGACGAACCAAACCGCCTCGACCGACAACTGCATTTAATGAAGAAGATTCTACATTATTTTCTTTCATTGCTTCAAGAACCAAATTCATTCTGAATTTATCTTGTTCTAATATTGTTCCTACTTTGTCAAGTTCTTTAGGATCATGACGTAAAGTCTTTATAAATACTTCTTTTTCATCGTCAAAAACTGAGATTTTTGTTGAGGTAGAACCGGGATTGATAGCTAATACTCTGTACTGCATTGAGCCTCCAATAATTTAATTTGTTAATGAAGTCATAAAAAAAAACTTTTACTGTTTCGTCAATAACTTTCTTAAAAATAAATCCGAGCTGTTTTGATGTTATTTATATAATTCTTTTTGTAAGAAAGAATCATGCTATAGTCCTACATAATATATAGTCAGACATTTTAAGAAGAAACCGGACATAAAGAAAAATAAATATCGTTTTTATTTACATCTGACTTTACGCTCTTAGATGTTAAATTATTAGGCATTAATTTCTGAGTCTGTCTCAAAATACCGGATAAACCATTAAAATTGGAACCGAGACAGCTCGTCTCGGCAGTCATTACAAACGCAGTGCTATTGCGTAAGCACTGAGCGTAGCCTGCGTTTGCAAAGATAGACCGGACAAGCCGTCTCTTTCCCGGTTTATATTGTTTCACTTCTTTCGCAAAGACAAATTAATCTAAGTATAAAAAAAGGCGGGCTGCCCCGCCTAAATTGTTTATTTTATCATTATCATCCTACGAACTTTTGTATAGTCCTTAGTCTGCATTTTATAGAAATATATCCCGGAACCTACAGATCTATTAAACTGATCTTGTCCGTTCCAGAGGATTTTATGTCTTCCGTTTTTGAGTTCATCGTTGATAAGTTCTTTAACTAATTGACCTTTGATATTGTAAATGCTTATATTTACTTTACCCGGAGTTAAAAGGTCAAAGCTGATAGTGGTTGTCGGGTTAAACGGGTTAGGGTAATTTGCTTCGAGGTTTGTTTTTAGCACTACATAGTCATTGATATTAGTTGAATTTACTGTTATTTCCCAGATATGTTCAGCTGTGAGTTCTCCGTCACTGACTACAATTTTAATCTCAAACTCGCCATTTTCAGGGAAATCATAAACAAAACTGCTCGAATCTGACTCTGCCTGTATTTCATTGATAAACCAACTATAGAATAGTTCTTCATTATCAACATCAGTAGCCACTACAGAAAATTCAATAATTGTATTTTCAAATATTTCTATATGTGTACTGTCAGGTAAAACAGAAACTATCA
>JALNXV010000070.1 GCA_023230175.1 Candidatus Cloacimonadota bacterium | reverse complement strand
AAAGCCGAAAACGATAGCCGCAACCATTGAAGGAACAGGACTCAGCTGTCCCATTGCAGCAGCGGCAAGGGCTATGAATCCACGGCCTGATACCATGCCTTTGGTGAACCCTGTCATGTAGCCCATCGAAAGGAATGCACCACCAAGTGAGGCAAGCACCCCGCTTATGAGAAGAGCAATGACCTTTGTCTTTACGATATGGATTCCAACAGAGGCCGCGGACTCGGCATTCTCTCCGACGCAGCGCATGTGCATTCCAAGTTTTGTGTTGTACAGGATGTACCAGACCACCCATACTGATATGAACGCAACATAGGTGAGAATATTATGCCCGGAGAGTATCGGTCCCAGCACAGGAATCTTGTCAATCAGAGGAATATTCACCTTCGGAAACGGAATCGTTGTGATTGATGATGTTGTTCCCTTGTCATGAAGGATCACATACATCAGGAACACAGTTCCGCCTGTTGCCAGCGTATTGAGGGCAATTCCAGAGAGAATAATGTTGGTCTTAAGATACAATGCGAAATACGCAAGCATCATCGAGATGAAAAGCCCGCCTGCAAGAGCGGTAAGAAGCCCTACCCACACACTGTGCGAAAGGCCGGATCCTATTGCTCCGAACAGAGCGGAGAAAAGCATTATGCCTTCGAGGGCAATATTGGAAGCCCCAGCGTTCTCCGCAACTACCGAAGCCATTGTAGCAAACAGCAGCGGCGTAGTTACCCTGAGGATCGAATAGGCAAAGTCCGTTGTGAAAATCAGACTGAAAAAGCTGTTATCCATTCTTTCTAATCTCCTTTACCAGCATTTTCTGGCGTTTGCCTGCAAGGAAGGCCTGTGCAGCGACAAGCATTATGATTACTCCCTGTATGATTGATATCATCTCGCTGGTGACATCGGTTGAAGTAGCCATCTTGTCAGCGCCGATGCGCAGATAGGCAAGGAAGAAAGCTGCAAGGGGGACATACTGAGGCTTGTTCTTCGCAAGGATTGAAACAACTATTCCATCGAATCCATAGCCTGGTAGACTCTGCCATTGGAATCTGTCATACATTCCAAGAACTTCAACAGCTCCGCCCATGCCTCCGACGAATCCACCGATCAGCTGTGAGTAGGCAACCACAACTGCTGTGTTGATTCCAGCAAACTTGGCAAACTGGGCATTGCGTCCAGTCTGAATCAGTGCATAGCCCCAGCGGGTCTTGTACATGAAGAAGCAGATTGCAATCAGAACAAGAATCAGGACAAAGATACCAGTATGGATTCTTGTGCCAGGTATGAACTGAGCCAGCTTCGCATTGTCCGGAAGAAGATAAGTTGCAGGATACCCGCATGTAGGATCCTTGAATGCTTCGCGGTAGGAGAAGTATTTTGCCAGATAATAGAAAACATAGTTGAGCATCAGGGATGAAACCAGTTCTGAGGCTCCGAATTTCTCTTTAAGAAGCGCCGGTATGTAGCAGATTATGGCTCCAAGCATTCCTCCCATAAGAATCGATACTATTGGAGAGATGACAGGGGGCATGTCCCAGCTCAGGGCAACCATTGCAGCGAGCCCTGCACTGGCATAGAACGAACCTTCGGTTCCCATGTTGAACTGGTTGGCACTGAACATGACAGCAACTGAGATTCCAGCGAAGGACAGAGTTATTGCAAGTTCTATGACATTCCCGAAGCGTCTGAACGATTCAAGAGGTCCAAGATAGAGCTTTCTTAGCGCAAGCAGCGGATCCTCGCTTACAAGAAGGATTATCACAAATGACAGAAGAACCGCTATTGCAATTGCAACAAGAAACCTGATTATATCAAATTTCGCATCAAAAGAGAGTTTCTTAAGTTTCAGCTTCATTCCATGCACCTCGCAATTTCTTCAGCACTCTGCTTCTTCAGGCCTAGCATGAACTGTCCAAGCTCGTTCTCTGTGACTTTCCGTGCATCAGGGAAGTAGGCTACGAAACGCCCGCCGTACATTACGACAAGGCTGTCGCTTATGTCCATGACTTCGGCAAGATCCGCCGAAATCAGCAGAATAGCCTTCCCTTCCGTCCGCATCTTTATCAGCTGCTCATGGACAAGCTTCGCAGCTCCTACATCGATTCCGCGCGTTGGCTGATCGGCAATTATCACAGATGAATTCGATGACAGCTCACGGGCAACAATCACCTTCTGGATGTTTCCGCCGGATAGCATCTTCACCTGAATTGCAGGAGAAGCAGCCTTGATTGTGAACTTCTTTACAAGATCAGCAGACCACTTTTCAATTTCCTTTGTCTTGAGAACCGGGCCGTTAGTCAGCCTGGGATCATCAGTGAAAGTAGCAAAAAGATTGTCCTGGATAGATGATTCGACAGCAGCCCCGCGTTCCATCCTATCCTGAGGAATATGAGCCATTCCAGCACTTCTAATGCCTTTGATGCTGGTTTTTGTAATATCTTTCCCGCAAAGATAGATGCTTCCAGCATCAGGTTTACGCATTCCTGTTATGGAATCGACAAGCTCGCTCTGCCCGTTTCCTTCGACGCCGACTACGCCAAGGATGGTTCCAGCATGGACGCAGAACGAGACATTGTCCAGCAAAGTGCGCTTTGCCTCATCTACCACTGTAAGAGCTGAGCCTTCAAGAAGGACTTCGCCTGACTTTGCAGGCTGCTTGGTTATTTCCCATTCAATGTTCTTTCCGACCATCAGGTTGGATATTTCGTTCTGGCTCACGTCGGACACATTGTAGGTTCCGACCGTCGTGCCATTCCTGAGAATCGTTATTCTGTCGCACAGCTCCTTCACCTCGTTCAGCTTATGGGAGATGAAGATGATAGTATGCCCTTGCTTCTTGAGGCCGTTGAGCTCGACAAACAGTTCTTCTGTTTCCTGCGGTGTCAGAACCGCTGTAGGCTCATCGAGTATCAGGATCTTCGCTCCCTTGAAAAGAGCCTTGAGTATTTCAACTTTCTGTCTTGTTCCTATCGGAAGGTCTCTGACCCTCTCCATTGGATTAACCGAAAAATTATATTGCTTGATTATTGCCTCTGCATCCTTGATGATTTTCTTCTTGTCCAGGGAAAGGCCTTTTGTCGGCTCAGCGCCGAGCACTATGTTCTCGGCAACTGTCATTGATTCAACCAGCATGAAATGCTGATGAACCATTCCAAGTCCATGATCTATAGCATCAAGAGGAGACTTGAGATGAATTTCTTTCCCATGAAGGAAAATCCCTCCTTCAGTGGGCTGCTCGATTCCGAACAGGATCTTCATCAAGGTGCTCTTGCCTGCACCGTTTTCGCCCACAAGGGCATGAATCTCTCCTTCTTTCACAGAGAGGTTCGCATCTTTGTTGGCAACTACACCATTGGGGTATATCTTAACGATGTTTCGCATCGCGAGAATTTCGTTTTCCATTTCATTTCCAAATAGGGGGCGGCTTTCCGCCCCCTATGATCACTTTCTAAAAAGCTTATTTTGCAGCTTTGTCAAGAACAGCCTTGATCTGATCGCTTGTCATGCCGAATGCGGTGTCGACTTTGATCTCTCCGCTCTTTATCTTGGCAGAATAATCAGAAACAAGAGCTCTGACATCAGCAGGAACTACTGACTGGTAGACTTCGTTGTCTGCAAGCCCGATGCAATCCTCGGAGATTCCGAGTGCAACTCTTGATCCCCATGCCAGTGTGCCTTCCTGAGCAGCCTTGACGGTAATCAGCAGGGACTGGTCAACTCTCTTGAGCATTGAAGAAACAATGAGCTTTGCAAGTTCAGGATCACTGTCCATGTAGAGCATGGCCTGGTCGCTGTCTACTCCGATGGCGTATGTCTTGTCTTCCTTTGATGCCTGAAGGATTCCTTCACCGGCATTGGAGGCAAGGTTAAACACAACATCAGCACCCATTCTGTGCTCGGCGAAGGTGAGTTCCTTTGCCTTTGCAGAATCTGAGAAGTTTCCAACAAAAGAGGAAAGGATCTTGATGTTCGGGTTCACCTGGCGTGCGCCCTGGATATAGCCGACCATGAAGTCAAGAATAACGGTGTTGTCCATTCCACCGACAGCTCCGATGATTCCGGTCTTGCTCATCGATGCAGCAAGAACTCCAGCAAGGAAAGATCCATCATTCTGCTTGTACTCGATTGAGTAGATGTTCTTGAATGTGCCCTTCGCATCGTTGGCATAATCCATGGAAGTATCGAATACGATGACCTTCTGATCTGGATAGTCAACAGCTACCTTTGCTACAATTTCCTGCATCTGCCATGTTCCGCAGATGATGATGTCATGCTTTTCATCGCAGAGATCACGAAGTGCAGGTTCCCATTTCGAATCGTCGAATCCGACTTCTACGACTTTGGTCTTGCATCCCAGCTGGTCTTTGATTGCCTGGATTCCTCTGTTGGCTGAATCAAAGAAAGCCTTGTCTCCAAGGGTTCCATTGAGCAGAAGAGCAACATCAAGCTGATTAGTATCAGCAGCAGCTGTTTCCTTGCTCCCGTTTGCAAACACAATGCCGATTGCCAATAAGCAGACAAGCATGGTCACAATGATTTTTTTCATCGTATTACCTCCTAAGAATAATTGAAACGATGTTCTATGATAATGATCCAGCAGCCATGCAGGTTTCCCTGCAGAGTCTGCTCAAACTCATTTTCTTGTTGCCTCTGAGATAGGTTATGATCTCATCGTCGAAGGGCGAGGACCATCTGCTGTCAATCGCCGCGCTTCCCTTCATGGTTCCGACGGCGACGGCCATCTGCGCTGCATTGCAGTCAACATCCTGACCATAATCCCCTATTAGCTCCAGGGTACGGCTGAAATCTCCGTTTCCATACCAGAGCGCAACTACCTGTGCGGCAGCATTCGGATAGGCATGGATCCAGTTGTACTCTCTGTATTTCTGCTGGCATGCCTTGCGTGCTTCTTCATAAGACGAGCACTTGCATTGCTCAAGTGCAAACCTGATCACAGAATAGTACTCACTGTCTGAAGGAATGAGACCGGCAGTCTGCTTCAGCACTGAACGCATGTCATTGCCAGCAAAAGACAGGCTTACAAGGACCGCATTGAACACTTCTCCGAGTATTCCATTGGTTGTATGTGAAATCGATGCATCATTCCAGGCAAGTCGGGCGGCGAGACGGGCATTGCCAGGGCAGAGCTGCCCGCAGATCGCCCCTCTCATCTGAGCTCCTATCCATTCTCGGTACGGGTTGCAGAAATAGGCGCTTTGAGGCGGGAACAAACCTTTCTTGAGGTTGTCTAGAGCCATCTGCTCGGCAGACCATCCGCTCGGAACCAAAGCAAGCCAGTTAAGTGCGATATCCTGTGCGCTTGGCATCCCTTTCTTTTCAAGGACTGTCTTCAGCAGCGCAATTTCATAGGTGATGTCATCGTTGTATGTATTGGGCTTACGGATGAAATGATCGAGCTTTCCGAACTTTGCTCTCAGATTCTCAGTGGTATATCCTTCGATTTCTGTTCCGAATGCTCCCCCGATGAGGCGTCCAAGCCATCCGGCACAGATCTTGTCATTGAAATCCTCTGACTGAAGATCGATTTTAACTGGAGATGGAAAGTGAACATTGCTTTCGTATTCTTCAAACGTTTCATACTGCCTGAACTTCCAGTATTCAGAAGATGGATTCTTCGGTGCTCGATTCAAAGCATTCTGAATCTGGCCGGATATGCGCTGAAGGCTCATCATGTCATTGTCTTTCAATGCCTGAAGTCCTGAAGGAATGAGTTCCTCTGCTTCCGATACATCCAACCCCAGCTGCTCGGCAGACTGAATGCCTGCAATAATCACGCTTTCCGGAGCAGCGGATCCTGGAACATGGCTGGACCACATAAGCTTGAGATAGGCATCAATGCTGTTCTCATTGTCATTCAGCGATTCCCAGCCTTGCTCTTCTTGTGCAAGAACTACCGGAACGGCGTTCTCCGTCATTTCAGTGATGAATTTCCAAGCTTTCATGTTTTTCTCCCCCTAAGATATAACAAATAGACATGATAAATTGAAACATAGGAAATGGCAATGCATTTTTCAAAAAATGCCATTTCAAGCATCAATTTGCACATTTGTGCAGATATTCAGCAGTTTGTATCAATGGTTTTTACTTTTTCATCAAAAAGAACCAGTTTCATGGAGCTGAGATGTTTCTTTGGCAATCTCTTGTGATGACATCAAATTATGGCAGCCTTTTTCATCTGCACCAGGCTCCGTCTGAAGTCTTGCAGAAGAAGATTCCGAATGTCTCACTGCATTCAGGGAACTTGCCAAGGTATGCTTCTGCCACTGCTTTACGTATGGAGTCCTTTTGTGCTGGATCTACAAGAGCTATGCAGCTTCCCTTGAAGCCTGCTCCGCTGAAGCGTCCGCCGTAGACTCCATCTGTATTCTCAAGGATCCGGCTTATTTCAATCAGCTCAGGCGACCCTGTTTCCCAGTTCTCAATGGATGAACGTCCTGACTGGAACATCAATGAGCCGAATCTATGGATATCACCCTCTTTCCAGGCTTCTATTCCAGATTGAACTCTGTCCATCTCGCTGTAGTAATGCTCTGCTCGCTTTCTGAAGTTATCAGGCAGCTTGTCTTTGTACTGAAGAAACACATCATAAGGCACATCACGAAGCACGGAATCCTTGAATGAGCCATATTTCGAAGATGAGAATGCCTTGAGGCAATACGAAGCGCTCTTGGCTTCATCGACTCGCATGTTGTATCCGCTTCCAAGCTTGCGTGATACTCCTGAGTAAACGACCATGATTGAGAAATCAGGCATGGCTGGATTGACTGGAATAAGGCTGTGCAGCCCGCTCTGGGTATCAAGGACAAGCAATGAATTCTTTCTGCAAAGCACTTCGCAGGCCTGATCAAGCATTCCGTTGTCCAGTCCGATGTATTCATGCTCAGGAACAAGCGACAAGGAAACAAGCTTTTCATCATCAAGTTCGATGCCGTTGGCAAGCATCAGAGCTTTCAGATAGCAGAGAATCACTGCAGCAGATGATGATAGTCCACCAACAGGAAGCGTTCCTTGGATTACGCCTGTGATTCCACGATGAAGTTCATAGCCCTGTAATCTCAGTGCATAGGCTGATGCCATTGCAAAGTCACCCCAGTCTCCGGATTTAGCAGGGATGTTTAAAAGGCTGAACTCAACTTTGCCAGGAAAGCCGACGCTCTCAAGCGAAACAGATGGATCATCATTGACTCCAAAGCGCAGAGTCACGCCTTTGTCTATTGCAAATCCAGTGACAATCCCTTTCTGATGATCAATATGCGCTCCAAGCGGGCACACTCTGTAAGGAGCATAGGCTGTATGCATTTCTGCCTCACGTCCGGCGAATCTATCCAAGCAATCCATCTCTTCTCTCCAGAGCAATGATAGCATTCAAGGCCTCTGATCAGCAAGTCGATGATGTTGGCCAAACACCTCTTCTCTGAAACTTATGAAGGCTCAAAGATGCAGAGATGCAAACGCTGCCTCAGCATATCTGCCAATGCTGTTTCATTCTCACACTACAGTGTGATATGATCTGCTTCATGAAGAAGCATCTAAGAGTAAGTGCAGCAGTGATTGAGAAAGATGGCAAGATCTTCGCTGCACAACGTGGAGACCATGGCGAGATGGCTCTTAAATGGGAGTTCCCTGGTGGGAAGATTGAACAAGGCGAAACACCTGAGCAGGCTCTTGTTAGAGAAATCAAGGAAGAGCTTGATACAACCATAGAAGTCATCCGCCCTATTGCTGCAATCGAACATGAGTATGAGACTTTCTCAATCACTCTCTATGCTTTCTTATGCCGCATAGTTTCTGGGAATCTTACAATCAAGGAGCATATTGCATCAAAGTGGCTAGACAGAACAGAGCTGGAAACACTTGATTGGAGCGGTGCTGATGCTGAGATAGTCAGGGAAAGACTGAAATAACGCAGATTCAATAGTCACTGCTTTTCAATTGTGGTTAATGCAACTCATTCTTTCCACCCTAATGCCAGAGCATCCTGCCAGATTTTTAAAGCATCTTTGCATTGCTCAACATTTGGTGAAGTAAACTTTCCAAACGAAAGCTTCACCATAACCTTCATAGCAGTCATTTGTTTTGGGGAAAGCCTGAACAATGATTGGTTTTTATTAATGAAAATCTGTAGTTTGTACCATCTAGACTTATAGGGCTCGCTGCAAACCTTTGTTAGAAGTTCTACTTCGTTCATCGTTCCTTGCACAATTTTTACATCACGTTCATTCCCAGAACTGATTGATTTGTCAATTAGGTACTGAGCTATCACGTTCTGAGGAATCTTAAATTCACTGAAGGCTTCAGTAACCGTAGCATCACAACTTGGATTCTTACACCATTGTGTAACATTTGTGATTTGCCGTCTAGGATCATTGAATACATCATAGACTTTCTTTGCCATTGTGATAAGCAATTGCAACAAATCTTGGGAGATACAATTCTTATTCCAGATGTAATCAGTATTTAGTGCTTCTTCTGGGTATTGATCTTTTACAAGTCTAAAAAACTGCATTAGCGAGAAATAGATCATATTTGCTCTATAGCTCCCAACCCAATAACCCTGTTTCTTTTTTGTCATCTCCCCTTCCATGGTTCTTAGAAGTAAAGCAACAACAGCTATTTGCTTATAATAGAGTTCGTTATATTTTGCTTTTGAAATTTCGTTATCCCAATCATTCTGAATTGTCTTTGATAGTACCTTAAAGCATTCGGTGGGTCCTTTGTTGACAGCGACTGAATTGCCACGAAGAATGCAATGGTATTTTGCTAGCTCTTCCTTTGTTATTCTCTGTGACTTAGGGCGACGATCATAATACTGCTTCTTTTCAGAAGCGGTATTGAACAATGTAGCTTGCTGATATTGTCCTTTCATGCGCTCATAATACCAGAAGGTTGAATAAGGAACGCCTATAGCAGGAGGCACTCTCAGTGCGTTGCTGAATTTCTCCATTCTATTGTGAAATTCATGATTTGCAAAAAAATCAGCATCAGAAACTTTATTCTGGCTATTTGATGATTTTGATATTGTCTGAATGTCACTTACACGCTCAGAAGCTTGGACGTGAAGCACCGTCAGTTTCATCTGAACTGAAATACCAGTGAGATCAGCCTTTGTTTTTTGTTCCGCAAAAGCAAGGGATGCAGTTGTTTGACCACCGTTGATGATTTGCATTCCGTGAATATTTCTAATGATTCCTGAATAGCCTGTTTGATCAACATCAATCTCTATACTGTCAGCAGTTGTGGCAATTCCATTATTGAAAATAAAGAATTTGTTGGGATTATTATGAATTGTACCCTGAATTTGTTTATTCACTGCCGTTTTGGATGTCAAGAAAGAACGAACATTGCCTTCAAGTAACTGACTTCCATATTTTCGATATAAACTAGAAAGAAGTTTCCCGGGAATTGATGCTAAATAACATTCATAGTTTTCATCTGCTTGGGGAACAATCAGACATGGAACCCCATTGGGTACAATATCACTGTACTCTGAAAAATCCACATCAGCACTTTCTGGGTCATTGACTGCATAGATATTATCACAAAGCCATGTAATATCCCAAACTTGTATTTCAGTATCTATATTCTCCAAAACATCTGGCAAAGGAAGCCTTGTTACACGATTTGAAAGGTATCCATCTGAAGCAACTATTACTTTGACTTTATTAATTCCTAACTGACTATCCTTTTTCTCAAGGAGAAAGTCATAGAAATCTAAAGCTTCATTCTCTAAAGACATTCTGAAGTTTTCTGATGTCCTTGGGGATAGAGTTTCTTGAACAAAACGCAAAGCCTGCAATGATAGATTATTAATTGTTGAAGCATTTAACTGCTGCGGATCATCGCTGTCATTAAATTCTCCAGTAAAAATGGACAAGCTCTGATCTGATTCATCAAAGTCATAACCATACAGCAAAATCTGACCACGCCTTGTCGACATTCCCGACCAATAGAATAAAACTGGATCGCAAATCGATTTAGCACCACTTAGATCATCAATGATTGTCTTGATAAACTGAAGAGTGGGACCTTCACCAGAATCAGCAACTCTGACTTTTACACACTCTACAAGATCTCTACGATACTCTAAAACCTTTTCTTTATCCATTTATTTCTCCTCCATTCTCCAACACTCCAATCCAGGCAATGAAAGAGTGTATGTAACAGACTGAATTGAAGATGGAATTTTCTCTGGCACAGGCAATTTTGGAAAATCCTCAGTGACTTCATAAAGAGAGATTTTCTCAACTTTAAACCAGAAGGCATGTTCAACCAAATATATAGAGTACTTAAACTCAGAAATTTTCTGATCAAGAATATATTGCAACTCAGGTTCGTATTTTAGTTCATTCTCTTTAATTGATTCAAACAGCTTTTTTACAGAAAAGTAATCTGGGATCTCTTTCTCAGAAGTGTTTATCTTAACTACATATAAATAACCTGGAATATCTATGCGGTTAAGCTGTGCCAAAGAAGTAATTGTAATCTCAGATCTTTTGTATGCCACTGTTTTACATTCAAACCACTTGTCTGGCAACACAAAATCCTGTTTATCACCTTCTGGTCCTGTCCATCCATTAATCACATCACAAATTTTCATTCCATCGTCATGCAACAATTCACGAAGAACAACAAGTTCACCAAAAAGACCTTGATATTGCGCAATATCCATATGCCCTTTCTGCAACATCTGTTTCCAAGAGCAGAAACGTTTCAAGACTTCAGGGACTGCTTGTTCATCATCCAATGGCTCTGCCACATTGATCAAATCCTGTCCTAATGCAGCAAACACATCTGTATTGGCATCATTCAGCAATACAAAATGAATGACAAAAGTTCCAGTGTCTTTTACCGTCTCATAACAATTAATGGATTCTGAAGAATAAGCATTACTTGAAATATCCACACTGAATGAAGATTCAAGATAGAATTCCTTTCGAAACTGAGAATCCCAGCCAACATACCAGTTGTGTCGACTTTGATATTCGATAATTCCATACCGGCGAGATCCTTTCAAAGTCATTTCGCAATTTTTCTTCCACCAAGTCTTGAACTTTTCTGTAATCCCTATTCCATTGGAATTCATTCTTTTTCATCCTCCGTTTCAGACTTTCTATCTTCAATTTTAAAGCCTTTCCTTATTGCAGTAGGATTAAGAAAAACTTCAACAGGATTATCTCTGATTTTGGAGATACCGTCAGGAGATGGGATGCCAATGCCCAATCCCCATATTACGTTCATGCCATCTATCAATTCTCCGGTTGATTCCAAATACAATGATAACGGATATAATATTAGCAAGGGGTTTCGGTCAATTCTAAGCCAAGTCTCTCTTGTTTGCGCAGTATCAGCATATCGCTGTTTTATAGCGTTCCGCTGAATTTTGGTAAGCCCTAATTGGGTATCTGCACCACCTGCAAGATGAGCCCTATGTCCGGAAATACGGATTATTTCTTCATCAGCTCTAAAAATATCAGCTGCCCTTTTTCTGGTTAACGAAGAAATGCCAGTTCTGGGAATTGAGAAAGGAAGAGCTCCTTCTTTTTCTCCTGGGGGACAAATTGCAACATCCCAATTTGTATCGGAAAAATTCTTGATAAAGTACTCATTCAGATCCTGAAGTTTGTATCCATTGTTGACAAATGCACATTTGAATTCTGAGAGGAACTTTGTTATTACGTTATTTTTAATACCTACCCAAAAACCATGTGCAAGCGCTTCACAGTATTTATCAAGATCAGTAACAGGCTCAGGCAAAGAAACTACAAACCGATTAATTAGTCGTTCATTGGCTTTGTTCTTCTCTTCATCTCTGAACAATCTTCCTGTATCAAAGAAATAGCCTTGAATATTGCTGATTGTGAATTCAACACTCTTTTGAGCACCACGCATTTTCCCCAATGCGGTGATTATTATTGGATATGCGGGATTGTGTCTCACTGCAAGGCCAACATCACTTGGCCTAGCAGGTGGATTGCAATTTGACATCAAAGAAATCTGATCCTTAAGATGGTTTGTAGCATTTGTTATTGAAGAATACCAATCAATCGCATCTGTTCCCATCCAAACCTTGAAAACACACAAATAGCTATCCCTGTAACCAAACCACCGGCACATTTGAAGAAGAGTATCATAAGCTTGGGCATTTCGATAGAAGTATGATACTACAAGTCCTTCCAGAGTTAGCCCTCTCGACAAGCTGAGGCCTCCTACCGCTATCACTCTATCGCCTTCCGGATGAAGAAGATAATTCAGACCTTTTTCACCCTTGGATTCCTTGGAAAGATTCACAATTGCTACACGCACTTGTTTTGCAGTTTTTACAAGAAAAGGACAAAAAGCATCCCATGACATATTAATGTGATGAACATCTGCAAAGCAGTATTCATTCCACACTTGCTTCAACTCGTAAAACTCACCAGATAGATAATTATCTGCTTCCGAT
>JALNXV010000069.1 GCA_023230175.1 Candidatus Cloacimonadota bacterium | reverse complement strand
TGATGTAATGGGTCAACACTTAGAGGGCGGAAAAACAATTGAGTTTTTAGAAATTATTACCAGAAATACTGAAGTTGATTTTGGAGAAATGGAGCCTGAGGAGGTGCAAAAGCTTGTATCAAATTTTTTTACAGCTATCAAAGGATGCTTGCCGGAATCCTTACAAACAAAACTTCAAAACACGGTAGTACCAAAGGGAATGTCTTCTTAGACTATGTTTATTGTCTGAAGAGATTAGGATTATGGGACGATGAGATTGAGCTTGATGAGGCAGTATATTTGCTGTCAAAATACCGGGAAGAGAATAAGGATTAGGAAAATGCTGTACGAGCATCTTGCTTGAACTTAAGCCTGACTTGACTTGTAGCGAACAAAGTTAGTGTGAGTCGAGAATGGCAGTATTGTTGTGCGAGCATCTTGCTTGCACTTTTTTTGCTATAAGCCGGGAGCTTGTAGGACTCTTCTGTATTTTGAGACAGCCTAAAACTTGTGGCTATGATTTTTATTTCATGTAGAAAAAAAAGTTCTTGACAAGTTTAGCTATTTCGTTAATTAGGAAAATAGTAAATAAGATAGAGGTGATTATGACGAAATCTATGAATGATATAGCAAAAATATTCAGTGCTTTAGGACATCAATCAAGACTGCTAATTATAAAAGCATTGGCTGAGAAAGAACATTGTGTATGCGAACTAAAAGAAATTGTTGGTTCAGAGATGCCAACTATTTCAAAGCATTTATCAGTGTTAAAAAATGCAAATCTGGTTGAGAGTAGAAAACAAAATAATCAAGTTTTTTATAGAATTGCATATCCATGTGTTTTAGGATTTATAAATTGTCTGGAAGAAAAATAAAAGGAGAGAATATGGGAGAAAAACTCAAAGAACTAAAGACCCTACTGATTATGGTAGGGGTGTTTTTAGTGGCTTATTTTGTTCCATTTGAAAGTCAATATTTTAAAAATGGTATCAATGAAGCCTTTTATATGTTGCAAGATTATGCTCGATTGCATGTGTTGTTATGCTTGTTACCTGCTTTGTTTATAGCAGGAGCAGTTGCAGTATTTGTAAGTCAGGGTGCTGTAATGAAGTATCTTGGACCAACTGCTAAAAAATGGATAGCATATAGTGTTGCCTCAGTTTCCGGAGCAATATTGGCTGTATGTTCGTGTACAATATTGCCATTGTTTAGTGGTATATATAAAAGAGGAGCAGGCTTAGGTCCTGCGATAGCTTTTTTATATTCAGGTCCTGCGATAAATATCCTTGCTATTGTGATGACATCGAGAATTCTTGGTATGGAAATAGGTATTGCCAGAGCAGTTGGGGCTGTATTATTTAGTGTGATAATTGGATTTACAATGCATATTATATTCAGAAAAGAAGAAACAAAAAGACAAAACGGGATGATGAATGCAGGTTTACCTGAAAGCAATAAACCTTTATGGCATACTTTATTATTCTTTGTGCAGATAATTATGGTATTATTGTTACTTAATTGGGCAAAGCCAAACGATGCAACAGCAACAGGTTTTATGAACTGGATGTTTACTAATAAGTGGGTTTTATCAGGTGTGGTTTCATTTACATTTGGCTTGACTTTGAGTTTCTTTTATGGTTTTAAAATCTGGAAAGTCATATCCACAGCAATTGTTGTCTTGATTTCAGCTTTTATCTTTCAAGATCAGGTTATGTTACCTTATGTAATTGGTGTTGCTATGTTTACTACTTTCTTGATATTTGAAGAAGGCGAGCTTAGAGAATGGCTTGATGCTTCATGGGATTTTACAAAATTAATCATACCTTTGTTGTTTATTGGTGTGATGATAGCAGGTTCACTGTTAGGAAGACCAGGATATGAAGCGTGGATTCCTTCATACTGGATAGAAACTGCTGTTGGCGGAAATTCCTTATTTGCAAATTTCTTTGCTGCCATTTCAGGTGCTTTTATGTACCTTGCTACTTTAACAGAAGTACCTATTTTGCAAGGCTTACTGGGTAGTGGAATGGGAAAAGGTCCGGCTTTGGCATTATTATTATCAGGTCCGGCTCTTTCTTTACCAAGTATGTTAGTAATAAATACTGTTTTAGGTTTTAAAAAGACTGCTGTGTTTGTAGTTTTAGTTGTAATTATGTCAACTATTACAGGTTATTTATTTGGAGCTTTAATATGATAATGACCTGGTTTGAAGCTTTATCTATGGCACTTTATGCAAGCATACCGATGGCAATTTTGGCATCGTTTGCCTGGGGTATTTTAAGTATTTTACTCAGTCCATGTCATTTAGCAAGTATTCCACTGATTATTGGTTATCTAAATGGACAGGAAAAAAATAATGTTTGGATATCTTTTAAACTATCTACATATTTTACTGTCGGAATATTGCTAATGATGGGTATAATCGGATTGATTACAGGACTTTTAGGCAAAATGCTTGGAGATGTAGGTGTATGGGTAGAGCTAACTATGGGAGTTATTTTTATTGGGATTGCTTTACTTATTGCAGATGTTATTCACTTACCTTCATTTGGTCATAATTTTATACATTTAGGAAAAGGTAAAGGTGTGATAGGTGCATTGCTGATAGGCTTTGTGCTTGGTATAGCTTTAGGACCTTGTTCATTTGCTTTTATGGCACCGATATTAGGAATAGTATTCAGTTCGTTTCAAAGTAGGATGATATATTCTTTATCATTACTAACTGCCTATGTGGTAGGGCATTGTTTAGTTATAATTTTGGCAGGTACTTTTTCAACAGTTATTGAAAACTATCTGCATTGGACAAATAAAACCAAAACTACACTTATAGTGAGAAGAGTATGTGCTGTACTTGTCTTATTATCAGGTTTATATTTAATAATAAAAAACTTTATTTAAAGGAGTAAAAAATGGTTATCAAAATATTAGGAACAGGTTGTGCTAAGTGCAAAAAATTAGAAGAGGTTGCAAGAAAAGCTATCATAGAAAGTGGGGTAGATGCAACTGTAGAAAAAGTTACTGAATTAGATAAGATTATGGATTATAATGTGATGATGACTCCTGCTCTGGTTATTGATGAAAAAGTTGTTTCTGCAGGAAAATTACTTTCTGTAAATGATATTGTAAAACTTATAAAAGGTTAAGGTCTATATGAAAAAAATATTACTCTTCGGTGTTATGTTAATGATGGGCATTTTACTTTATGCTGAAGATATTGAAAAAGTTAAACCCTTAGTTACCTTTTTAGAAATTGGTGCTGTGTCTTGTATCCCTTGTAGAATGATGGTTCCTGTGATGAAAGAAATTGAAGAAGAATATGGTGATAAAATAGAAATAATTTTTTATGACGTTACTAAAGAAAAGGATATTGCTTCTAAATATGGAGTTAAAGTAATTCCAACACAAATTTTTTTAGATGAAAACGGTAAAGAATTCCATAGACATACCGGATTTTATCCTACTGAAAAAATAAAAGAGTTATTAAATCCAATGTTTAAACCATAATGAAAAAATATTTAATTTTGAGGTGTGAATGAAAAAAGTTTTAATTTTATGCACAGGTAATTCTTGTAGAAGTATTATGGCAGAAGCTTTAATAAATGCTTATTTAAGAGATAATTGGCAAGCATTTTCGGCAGGTGTTTCACCGTCAAAGGTTAATCCTCGAGCTATAACGATTATGCAGGAAATTGGAATTGATATAAACTCATATCGTTCAAAGTCTGTATCTGAGTTTTTGCAGAGAGATGATATTGATTTGGTCGTGACAGTATGTGATAACGCTAAAGAAACCTGTCCTGTTTTTTTAAAGCCTGTTAAGACTATCCATATTGGATTTGAAGATCCTGCTGATTATAATAACGAACCTGATGAAATTGCTTTACCAATTTTTAGAAAAGTAAGAAATCAGATTAAGATAAAACTATTTGAGATTTTAAAAAATTATGTTTAAAATATAATTAGATATTTATAATCAAAAAATCTTTTATCATTTTGTGTATAAATAAATACTATAGGAGAGGTAAATGTATTATTATTTAATCAAAGTATTGATATCATCGGTATTGATAGTAGCTATTTCGGAGATTTCAAAACGAAGTTCATTTATTGGAGCTTTAACAGCTTCTTTACCTTTAGTTTCTGTGTTGGCTATAATTTGGTTATATATTGATACTAAAGATGTAAAACAAATAAGTCAACTCTCTATGGGTATCTTTTGGTTAGTTATACCTTCCTTATCTTTTTTTGTAATTTTACCCTTAATGATAAAGTTAAATCTAAATTTTTATCTTGCTTTATCAATTTCCCTTGCCTCAACTGTATTATTGTATCTAATTATGATTGCATTCTTAAATTATTTCGGTATAAAAATATAGTTCATTAGTGAATAGATTTTTAAATAATATATTAAGATTATTAAGGCTGTAGAATAATGTTGTTGTGCGAGCATCCTTGCTTGTACTAAGATATCCTTAACGAAAAGAATAATAATCTATTTTTTTTGACTATCAATCTTGTAAAAAGCAAAACAGAAATTACTTATTTTGTATGTTTATATTTATAAATTAATAATTGTAAACCAAACGGTGCTTTGTTGATATTTATTTTTATTTTGTAAAGTTATAATACCTGGTTTTTATATCGGTTAACTACTTGAAATATATAGCATAGCTACAGGAGACCTACAAGAGATGCGATTTCCTGTAGGTCTCCTGTAGCTACGCTGTTATGCATAGTCATTTAATAAAATCATAAGTGATTATTTTTCAGTAACTTAGATATATAGATCATATTTGGTTTACAATTATAATCAAAAACATAAAGCAAATATGCTTTATAATTTCTTTTTATTTGATAGATTTAATTAAAATTATAAAGTAATTTTCATTTATTTATAGCCTTTTTTTGTGCAAAAATAAGTATGATTACTATGAGCCATTCTCGACTCACACTCGCTTTGCTCGCTGCAAGTCAAGTCTGACTTGAACTTGATTCTCTAATCACAAATATCGTAGCTTGACCACAATGCCATTAAGTTAAGGAAAATGGACAAATCTTGCAAATATGGAATAATTACACACTTTGTCTTTTTGATAAATTTTAATTTAAAGACATAAATTCACATTTTTATTTATTTATTTTATCAGTTAAAAATCTACGATATTTTTTAAGAATTATTGCATATTACTGTATAAATAATAATATATTTTAAATTAATTGTTTTGTGCTTTAGTTTTAAAAATTATTTATTATATTTAATAAGCTACATATATAACTTATTGTTGTACTTAAATTTAAGTATGCAAAGGATAGGTTATGAAGAAATAGTTTAAGAAAAAGTGGAAATCAAGAAAGAAACATAACGATATAGTTAAAAAAATAATTAACTATATTAATGATTTATTACAGAAAATAACTGATATTTTTTATGCTGATTATAATTATAAAAAATATAAACAGTTTAGATTACTTGCAGTTGACGGAACAAAAATAAATATCCCTTTAACTAAAGAAAACCGTGAAAATTCAAAAACTACCAAAACTAAAGAAAACAACAAAGAATACATTTCTGTAAGAGCTTCAATATTTTATGATGTTTTAAATAATATGATTATCGATAGTATTATTGGGAACACTCATACATCAGAAAAAGAATTACTTATTTCTCATTTGAAATTTTTAAAACAAGGAGATTTATTATTAACAGACAGAGGATATCCAAGCTATTATATCTTTAATATGATACTTGAAACTGGAGCTGATTTCTGTATTAGAGTCAAGAAAACTCATAATAAAGTTATTGAAAAGTTTGCTAATTCTGACAAGATTGACGATATTATTGAAATTAATCCAAGTAGTAGATCAGATGACATATATCATAAACCTTTGAAAGTCAGAGTATTAAAAATTTTTAACAAAGATAATGATTTTAAAATTTTATGTACATCTCTCATAGGTGAAGAATATAGTTATGATTTTTTTATTGGTCTTTATGAATTGAGATGGCAGGTTGAGGAAGAATGCAAAAACCTTAAATGCAAAATCCAGTTAGAAAATTTTTCTGGAAAAACTACCTTGTCAGTACTACAAGATTTTTAATGCAAAATGATTATTGTCAGTAATTTTCAGAATTATTATAATTTCTTTAGAAGAAGAAGTTCAAGAATACAATGCTAAAACTATAAATGAATACAAAATAAATTTTAGTGTTGCGTTGGGAAAAATAAGATCTAATTTAATATATTTATTTCTTGGTAAACGTATTTTATATAACCTAAAAGAAACCCTTGATATGATTTTTATGAATCTGACAACGATAAGAAAAGACAGGTATTACCAAAGAACAAAGGTTTCGGTAAATAATAAATACGCATTTTCTTATAAAACTAATCTATGAGACAATTGATTTATTTTAAATTTTATTTAAACATTAGAAGGATTTAACTATAAGGTATATATAAAAATAGTTAAGAATAGGAGTATAAAACTGTAATAATTTATAGAGTGTATCTATTACGAAAATTTCAATAATATAACAAAATAATGAACATAATTAAAATTACATACAGGTACATATTAAAGGTCAAATTCCTTAACTTAATGGCATTGAGATCGATGTACGATGTTTCATACTTTTGTCTGTCATAAGTAATTGCAAAAATCTTTTTGCATCATTTCAAGCCTCCTTATATTTCTTTAGTGTCAATAATGTATTTTTAGAAAATAATTGTCAAGTTTTTTTAATATTATATATACAAGACTATTCATAATTATCAAGCAATGTTTTACAAATTTCCGGCTTGTAGCGTGCTAACAAGGATGTTCGTACAACAAACCAAAGTGCAGGTAAAGATACTCTAACGCAGCCTCATTATGTGATAGTTTTTTATAGATAGTGAGTAGTAAATAATTTTATAATTAAAGAGACTGTTGAATAATTTCAATTATTGTTCTACAAGCTTCCAGCTTGTAGCTTCGTAAAATATTGAATACCTATCACTTAAGGATTTTTAGTGCAAGCAGGGATGCTCGCACAACAACATTATTCAACAGCCTTTTAAAATATTCGAGGTATGCTTGAGAAATAAAGAAGATTCTAAACTTGACTTTTTTGAGACATAAAAAAATATGATTTTGGAGGCTTTATGCGTGCTAATAGTATGGAAAGGTATTTAGGATTTACATTTTTTGGAGAAAGTCATGGTCCGGCATTAGGTATTGTAATTGATGATGTTTTGCCGGGGGTTGATTTCCCTTTTGATGACCTAAAAAAAGCTTTAGATAAAAGAAAGCCCGGCACAAATTTCATAAGTTCATCAAGAAAAGAGAAAGATGATTTTGAGGTTTTATCCGGATTGTTTGATGGAAAGACAACCGGAATGCCAATTTGTATAATATTTAAAAATAAAGATTATTCAAGTAAAGATTATGAAAATCTTAAAAATGTATTTAGGCCCGGGCATTCAGATTATAGTTGGTATAAAAAATTTAAGATTTATGATTATCGAGGAGGGGGAAGAGCTTCCGGAAGAGAAACTATTTCAAGAGTTGCCGCCGGAGCTTATGTAAAGAAGATACTTGGCGATATTGAAGTTAAGATATATCCAATAAAAATTGGTACAGTTAACGTTAATTTTGTTGATTTTGAATATATGAAGAATAATGTATTGTTATGGCCTGATTGTACTAATTATGATCAGTTACTTTTATATCTTAATGATATTAAAAAGAAAGGTGATTCTATAGGGGGAATGGTTGAGGTAATAATCAATAATATACCGATAGGCTTAGGAGACCCTGTCTTAGAAAAATTAGATGCTAATCTTGCTAAATCACTTTTAAGTATTGGAGGCGTTAAAGGTATTGAATTTGGTTCCGGATTTGATTTGGCTAAGATGTGTGGTTCTGAAAGTAATGACCAAATGGAGTTAGTCAATAACAAAGTTTCATTTAAATCCAATCATTGCGGTGGTATTTTAGGAGGAGTATCAACAGGTAATCAGATAACATTTAGATTATCAATAAAGGCTGTACCTTCTATTGCTCAACCTCAAAAAACAATTAATTATTATGATGAAGAATGCGAATTATCAATCACCGGACGGCACGATGTTTGCCTTATTCCAAGGATTATACCTGTTATTGAAAGTATGGTTTCTTTGACTCTTGTAGATGCTATTGCTCATCAAAAATTGATTAGTTCTGAAGAATTAACAATAAATGATTATCGAGAAGCGATTGATAAAATTGATGAGGATATTTTAATCGCACTTCATAGACGAAATCAAATCAGTAAAGCAATCGGTAACTATAAAAAAACAAATCATTTACCAATCTATGATGAAATTAGAGAGAAAGAAGTGTTGGATAAATTAATACAAAAGGCAGAGATTTATGAATTGTCTAAGGATTTAGTAGATTCTATCTGGAACTTTATTTTAAAAGAGAGTAAAAAGCTACAATGATTGTTCTATCAACTTATGGTGATATAAGGTTAAATGATTTAGAATTTGTTCCTGATTTTTATGAATATCGTTTAGATTTATCTGAAGATTATTTTGCTATTCCTCAATTTTTTACCAACATAAAAACAATCCTGACTCTTAGAGATGCTGATGAAGGCGGATTATATAACGGTAATTTACCCCAAAAAATAGATTTTCTCTATGAAAAGATAAAGATAGATAATTTTTATGCAGATATAGAATTGAAATATATATCACAAATACCATTTGAATGTAATGATAAAGTCATTCTTTCATATCATGATAATGGCTACAATCCACTACAGAAATTAAAGACTATCTTGAGTCATATTAAGTTTAATTTTGGTTTTTTTTATAAATTTGTGTTTAAGATTGATACCTATTTTGATTTGATAGAAATGCATAAGTTGCTGATTAATAAAGGTGTTAAATACACTCTAATTTCAACCGGTAAACTCTCTGTTTTCTCAAGAGTTCTTTATAAATATTTAAATTGTTATGTAACTTATATCGGTATGCCTAATAAAATAACTGCACATAATCAAATATCTCTTAATGATTATTTTAAATATAATATGGGTATAATTGATAGAAATACAAAGATTACCGGACTATTGGGAGGTAAACAAATCTTTAATTCTATTGGTATAGAATATTATAATGCAATTTTTAAATCAAAAAAGATTAATAAGGTTTATATACCATTGTTTTGCAATGAATTAAATGATTTTATATATTTAATTCAATCAAAAGTTATAGATTTACAAGCAATTTCTATTACTATGCCATTTAAACAAATAATTGCTGTATATCTTAATGAAGAAATACCAATAAACTATTGGAATATTTATAATAATGATCATTATTTAACAGATGAAGAAGCAGTTGTAAAATGTATCGACAAAGTAATTGAAAACCGAATTACTCAGTTTATTTTACTTGGATCAGGAACAATGACAGAATTGTTTCTTAAACATATAAGTCCATATACAATAAATTTGATAGGAAGAAATAATACTCATCTTGAACACTTAAGGCATAAATATAATTTAAAATCTGAGCTTAATTATGGTGATAAAATTTGCTTAATAAATACAACTCCTCTTGGGTTAGATAATGAAAACGTTTTAACAAGTTTTCATATTGATAAATTTGATTTTGTAATTGATTTACCTTATAATAAAGAGCATACTCCATTGATAAAATATTGTATTAAAAATAGAATAGCTTATATAGATGGAATACAGTTTTGGTATTGGCAAGCAGAAAAACAGCTATCCTTGTTTTTAGAAAATTAGGTGTTATTTTGTTTTTAACGAATTATGTATTGTAATACAAGTATTTAAAGCGAATTTTTTAATTTTTTAAAATATTTGAATATTAGTGTAATTATCTAAATCTCAGTAATATATTGATTTTAAAAATAAAATTTTCTAAATAACTTGACAAATTAACGACAATTAACTATTGTAATAATATTAAAAAAACTTAATGGCTTAATAGAAAGGATTGTGTAAATGAGTGAAATAAGTAACTTTTTTTATACTACAGGTTTTGCTTATCTTGGAATACCTAATCTTTTAATGATAATTTTTGGATTAGTTTTTGTTTGGTTAGGTATTACAAAAAATTATGAACCTTTATTACTTATTCCGATAGGTTTCGGTATGGTTTTAGGAAATATGCCCGGTATGGTTGAACTGTTGCAGGGTGTTGATGCTGATGGATCTGTGATGCATTCACTATATCAAGGAGTTAAAAAAGGAGTTTATCCTCCTTTAATCTTTTTAGGTATAGGAGCTATGACAGATTTTTCTACTTTGATTGCTAATCCAAAATTAATTATTCTTGGAGCTGCAGCACAATTTGGTATTTTTGCTACTTTTATGGGTGCTCATTTTTTAGGATTTAATATTATGGAAGCGGCTTCTATTGGTATTATCGGTGGAGCTGATGGTCCGACCTCAATTTATCTTTCTTCAAGGATTGCTCCACACCTTATTGGACCAATTGCTTTAGCGGCATATTCTTATATGGCACTCGTTCCTATATTACAACCACCTGTAATAAAATTACTTACTACTCCCAAAGAACGTGTTATTAAAATGAAAAACCCTCGTATGGTAAGTAAGCGTGAAAAGATAATTTTCCCGGTCATAGGCTTTTTGGCAACTGTTTTGATTGCACCCGGAGGTGCAGCACTTTTAGGTATGTTGTTCTTTGGAAATATTTTGAAAGAATCCGGCGTAACTGAAAGATTAGCAGCTACTGCAAGAACTGCTTTGATTGATATTTGTACAATATTGATCGGTGTAACTGTCGGAGCTGCAACTAGTGCAGGAGTCTTTTTAAATAAACAATCTATATTAATCTTTGTTTTAGGTGCATGTTCGTTTATTATTGCTACTGCTTCCGGAGTTATCTTTGCTAAAGTTATGAATTTATTTCTTAAAGAAAAAATTAATCCTATGATAGGGGCTGCAGGTGTTTCTGCTGTACCAAATTCAGCTAGAGTAGTACAAAATTTTGGGCAACAATTTGATAAGTCAAATTATCTGTTAATGCATGCTATGGCACCTAATGTAGCCGGTGTAATTGGTTCGGCTGTTGCCGCTGGTGTTTTATTGGGGATATTAAGCTAAAAAAATGAGAAAGTTAAAAATAATAATTTTTTTCTTGACAATATTTTATAAAACAATTAATATTGCTCTATGATATTGGAGGAGCCTATGATAAGAAACTATTTTATTTGTAATTTATTGAGTTTAAAAAACTTAGCCAAGTTTATCTTTCTTGTTTCAGTATATGTTATGATGTCAGTTAATTTGTTTTCAATAGATATTGTTCCAATTTATGATATTCAATTTACTACTGATGCCGGATTCGATGGAACTTATCCTTCTCAGTATATAAATCAACAAGTTGTTATTCAGGGTGTTATTTCTGCTGTTGGTTTTGAAGGAAACAGATATTTTGTGAGTGAATCACAAGGTGGAGCTTGGTCAGCTGTTTGTGTTGAAGATAATAGTCGAAAAATAGCTATGGGCGATTTTATTGAGTTACAAGGTAAGGTTTCGGAGATTATGGGAATGACAGTAATTACTAATGTACAAAATTTAAGAACTCTATTAAGGAATACGCCTGTTCCTGAACCGGTAAATATTAATATTAATGAAGCATTAACATCAGAAGCGTATGAATCTGTACTCGTAAAATTGAATAATATTACTTGTTGTAATAATTACTCAGGTAATTATTTGGCTCAAGTTGAGGACTCAAACTCTAAGATATTTTTAGGTAATGGTTTTAATTCAGATTTTTTAGATATAAATTTTTCAGAAGGAGAGTCTTATTCTTTTATAATCGGGATTATGGACTTTTCATTTAATCGTTTTTCTGTACACCCTAGAAATAGAAATGATGTGAATCTTCAAAATACAAGCATTCAATCATCCTCTTGGGGTAAAATAAAATCTTTATATAGATAATAATATAATTTCTGTCAATTGGAGGGACAATGAAAAACTTTTTTAAAAAAATATTTACAATTGGAGCAATAGCAGGTGTTGGATACCTTGGATTTAAAGGTTATACCAGGATTAGTGAAGTTATAAAATTATCTAAAACTTTGCCGGATTATCTCGCTGATTTATTAGATGAAAAACCAAATGTAGATATTAATATGAGACTAAATTCAATGTCTATTGCTGTTGGTGTAACTGCTGATACCTATGAAAATATAAATTTTGATTTAGATAGTCAAATTAATCGATATATTGTTGATTATTATCCCGGTTTGTCAAAATTAAACATCTCTACTCATAAATATATAAAAAGCTCTTCCGAAAATGAAACCATCAATAAAGAAGAATCTGATGTAGAATTTAATCAAGAAATTGAAAATGACGAACTTGATGCTATTGATGACAATATTGAAGATATAGAGAAGTAGTAATTTTTAAATTATAAATATATAGAACAGATTTGTTTATGAGTCTGTTCTTTTTTATATATTTTTACACCATTCTTTAATAAGAGAAGGTA
>JALNXV010000068.1 GCA_023230175.1 Candidatus Cloacimonadota bacterium | reverse complement strand
TAGTCAAACTCGTGATTGTTCAGAATTAAATTCAGTTATACCTGATAATCCAAAGATGCCTTATGATATTAAAGATATAATTCATAGTGTAGTAGATAATAATGATTTCTTTGAAGTACATCCATATTATGCAACTAATATGGTAGTTGGTTTTGCCAGATTAAACGGTAGAGTTATCGGAATAGTAGCTAATCAACCAAAGGTTTTAGCGGGTTGCTTAGACATAGATGCCTCAGATAAGGCAGCAAGATTTATTCGAACTTGTGATGCTTTTAATATACCATTGGTTACATTTGTTGATGTTCCCGGTTATTTACCCGGCACACAACAAGAATGGCATGGTATAATCAGGCATGGTGCTAAGTTACTATGGGTGTATTCAGAAGCAACAGTACCTAAATTGACTGTAGTGACAAGAAAAAATTATGGTGGATCATACATTGCGATGAGTTCAAAGCATCTTGGTGCAGATATGATTTTTGCATGGCCATCTTCTGAGATAGCAGTTATGGGTGCTCAAGGTGCAGCAAATATTATTTATAGAAAAGATATTCAAGCTGCTGAAGACCCAATTGCTAAAAGAGAAGAAAAAATAAAAGAATATGAAGATTTATTTTCAAATCCATTTATAGCAGCAGAAAGAGGCTATATTGATGCTATCATTAGCCCTTCTGAAACACGTCTCAGATTGATAGATGCTTTAGAAGCGATGGCTACTAAAACCGAAGTCTTACCTCCCAAAAAGCATGGTAACGTTCCACTTTAAAATGTAAGGAGATAATTATGGATAATAAGAAAAAAGCTGCTGCTATTGCTGCTATTCAAACAGTTATTGAAGAAGCTCAATTAGAACAAAATAATACAAATGCAATACAAACTGAATTAAGTGCTTGGACTCAGTATGGAAAACAAGCAATGATGTCTAATCGTAACTTAATGCAAATGAGAGTTAATCATAGAAAATAAGGAGATTTTTAATGTCTGATATAAAAATAGATTTAACTAAAAAACAAACAAAAACATTTGAAGTGTATGTCGATAATGAGAAATTTAATGTAGAAGTTGTTTTACCTGAGGGGTTTAAAATAGATGAAAAGATGCTTAACTCAAAACCTAAAGATGAAAAAACAATCCCACCTATCGTACATTTGCCTAATCCTGAACCACAATTCCCTCAAGGAGAACATGGTATCTTAGCTCCTATGCCCGGAAATATTATTAGTTATGAAAAAAAAATTGGTGAGAAAGTTAAGACAGGAGATACTGTTTTAGTCTTAGAAGCTATGAAAATGTATAATAATTTATGTGCTCCTTGTGATGGAGTGATTAAGTCAATCCCATTTAAACCTGGAGATAATGTTAAAAAATATGATACTTTATGCATAGTAGAAGCTTAAATGTTGAGAGGGCTTGTTTATTAATAAGTCCTCTCATTTAGTTATTAAGTATTAAGGCTGTTGATAAGGAATGTTGTACGAGCATCATTGCTTTTACTATACAGCTCCTTAACTACAAAAACATTAATCTATAAATCTTCTACACATCGAAAGTTTGTAGAACAATGTTTGATATTTTTCTATAGCCCCATATCATTGAATATTATTAAAAATTAAATAGTATGTCTTGTTTTTACTTGACACTAAAAAAAAGAACAGATTTCTTGTTCTTAAGTAATGTTTAAATTATATTAATAAGTCAAATAGGAAATCAATGTCAATAAAGATTAAAAGTCTTATATCATTATTATTATCTTTGGTTTTTACAATTGTAACAGCCGAGGAAATAATCAATTCAGATTCTTTGAAAACTGAAATTGTTTATGATTCATTATCATATCTTGCTGATAGTTCTTTTTTCTTTGTTGATCAAGAAACAATTATTTTATCCGGTAATGCTCAATTATTGTATCAAAATGCAAATATTACAGCTGATACAATAATGGTTAACTTTCAGAAAGATCAAGCTAAAGCAAGTGGTAAAGTTATTATGGAAGATGGTGAACAATTAATAATCAGTGATAAGATACAGTTTGACATAGAATCTCAAGAGGGCTTGGTCGTCGGAGGCGCAAGTAGTTTTGATATGGGTTATGTTTTTGGAACCGAGATTAGAAAAGTTGGCAATGAGGTTTATGATATCGACAAAGGAGTATATACTACTTGTGATGCCAAACACCCACATTTTGATATAAGAGCTAACAGAATGAGACTTTATAGAGATCATATGGTTGTTGGAAAGCCGGTTGTATTCTATGTCAATGAATTTCCTGTAATGGGATTACCTTATGCAGCATTTAGTATTCGTAGAGGAAGAAAATCCGGTATTTTAATACCGTCACCAGGATATAATCCAAGTGCCGGTAAATTTATTAAAGATATAGCCTTTTATTATGTTTTTAGTGATTACGCAGATATTACTTTTAGCACAGATTTAATGGAAAAAAAAGGACAAAATTACGAAGTAGATTTCATATACCTTGATAGATATGATTATAAAGGTGAATTTAAAGGATTATATGAAAATAAAACTTTTGGCCCCGATTCTCATGGTAGCGATTGGTCTATAAATTATTCACATTTTCATAGTTTACCGGATAAAGCAAGTTTAGATATCAGCCTTGATTTTAACTCATCTCGAGAAGTTTGGGCAAATGAGACTGATGTTAATAAAAGATTACAAGAACAAATAACCTCAAAAATTTCTTATAGAAAACCTTTTAAGGTGAGTAGTTTTTATATTTCATCAACCTATACAGAAGACTTAGTAAATAATAATAAGAGTATTGTCCTCCCAAATTTCTCCTATAGCTTACCTTCTAAACCAATCCACGAAATGTTTAGTAGTATTCCTGATTCTATAAGAATTAAAGAACATTGGTGGAAGAATTTTTCATTTAGCTGGGGTACCGGAGGAGTTCATACAGGATATATAAAACAAAGTTCTCCTACTTTATCACAAATATTATATGAAAATGCTAAAGATTCGTTAGGAAATTTTTTAAGTGAGCATCATTTAGGTGTAAGACAATCGGCGTCTTTGTCTTGGAATACAACGAGCTTTGGTTGGTTAAAACTTGCAAGTTCAGTTTCTTATCAAGATGCTTGGTTTGATAGAGATAAAAATGGTAAAAAATTAGTTTATGGGTATTCATATAGTTCTAACAGCTCTGCATCTATGACTTTATACGGTATAAGAAGGTTTTCTAAGTCGCCGTTAACTGCAGTTAGACATATCGTGACTCCATCTGTCAGCTTTAGATACAGTCCGGATTTTTCAGAACGTAATGACAGGTTTTATAGTTTTGGTGGAGTCGGAGTCTCTGCCGGTAAAAGAGCAAGAAGTATCGGTATGAGTTTAGAACAAAAATGGCAATTGAAATTAAGAGTAAAAAATCAAAAAGATGAAAAAGTACTTAATGATTTGTTTGTACTTAGAAGTTCAACATCATATAATTTAGAAAATGAAGAGCAACCTTGGTCAGACTTAAATCATACTCTTACATTTAATCCGGGTTCTTATGATTTTTTAGGATTACAAACCTCATTTAATCAAAGTTATTCTGCAAACCAAAAACCTTATGATAATTATAATTTTAATTCTTGGAAAATGAATAGTAGTATCTCTCTTTCCGGCAATGCAAAATATACTGATTATTACCCTATTGAAAAGAATGATTTTGTTACAGGTAACCTTTTTAAACAAGATAGCTTATCTATAGCAGATCAACAAATTTTAACAATTAATGATTTGGAAAAACTTGATAAACCGGGTTCTTGGTCTTTGACTTCAAGTCATGATTATAGTTATAATAGAATTTCCAAGTACAAAACAGAAAACCTTAGAAATTCTTTAAATATTAAACTAACTTCAAATTGGTCTCTATCTTATAGCAATTATTATGATTTAGAAAAAAATGAGTTAATATCTCAATCAATTATGGTAAATAGAGATTTGCATTGTTGGAAATTAACCTTTTCATATTCAAAAAGTGCTAAATTTTGGCAATACACTCTCATCTTGTTGAATATTAAATTACCTGAATCTTTAAAATTAGAAACAAAGGATAATTCTTAATGAATGTAGTTTTTTTAGATAGAGATGGCACAATTAATGATGATAAAACAGGATATATTTCTAATCCTGAAGATTTGCATCTATTTCCATTTACTGCTGAGGCAATTAAAATATTTAATGAGTTAGCTCTGAAAACTGTTGTTGTTACCAATCAATCCGGTATAGCACGAGGATTATTAACAATTGAACAACTTGAGGATGTGCATAACTATATGCTTAAGTTATTATTAGAACAAGGTGCAATTATCGACAAGATTTTATATAGCCCTTATTATAAAAATGGTATCATAGAACCATTTAATAAAGAGCATATTTCTCGAAAACCTAATCCGGGGATGTTTTTTGATGCAATGAAGTTTTATCTAATAAAAGCAAAATCAAGTTTTATGATTGGTGATAAACCTGCGGATATATCTTTTGGTAAGCAAAATGGTTTGATTACAATATTAGTTAAAACAGGTTTAGGACTTCAAACTTGGGAGAATACAGAAAATTTACAATTTAAGCCTGATTTTGTTGTTGATAATGTATTATCTGCAGCAAATTTAATTAAATTTATAAAAAAAAATAAAAAAAATGTGAAACATTTTTAAGTAGAAACGTTATATTATTTGGTGTCTCATCAAAATCGATTCTTGCATTTGCAAGATGATGATGAAAAACCTCCTAAAAACCCAACCCCCTCTAGTGGCTCAGCGAAAGCTGAGCCCTTTTTTTTATTTGATAATACATAAAACATAAATATATAATTTAACTATAAGAGACCTCCAAGATGCTTTAAAGCATCTTGGAGGTCTCTTAGGGACTGTCCTGTTCTATAAGCTTCCAGCTTGTAGCAAAAAGAGTGCAAGCAAGGATGCTCGCACAACAATATTATCAGACAGCCTTTTATAGAATGCAAGCAAGGATGCTCACACAACAACATTATTCAATAGCCTTCATAATTTCCATAGATAGAATAAAAAAAATCCCTTTCAATTATTTGAAAGGGATTAATTAGTATAATATCTTTTATAATTTTGATTTTAATAGGTCAACTTTATCAGTTTTTTCCCATGAGAATGAATCAAGTTCTCTTCCGAAATGTCCGTAAGCAGCTGTTTTTTTATAAATAGGTCTTAGTAATTTCAAAGAATTGATAATACCTTCAGGAGTTAATTCAAAGCATTCTCTGATTAATTTTGTAATAAAAAAGTCATCCATTTTACTTGTTCCAAAGGTATTTACCATCAAAGAAACGGGTTCAGCAATTCCGATTGCATAAGCAAGTTGAACTTCTATTTCATTTGCAATACCTGCAGCTACAATGTTTTTAGCAATGTAACGAGCCATATAAGCAGCTGATCTATCAACTTTTGAAGGGTCTTTACCGGAGAATGCTCCTCCACCATGACGACCCATACCTCCATAAGTATCAACTATAATTTTTCTGCCCGTTAAGCCGGTATCAGCATGAGGACCGCCAAGGACGAATCGTCCTGTTGGATTAATATGGATTTTTGTATTTTCATCAATCATATTTGCCGGTATTATTGGATTGACTACTTCATTAATTAAATCTTCTCTAATCTGTTTTAGTGTGACATCAGGATTATGTTGAGCGGAAATAACAATGGCATCGATTCGTTTAGGATTATTATCTTTGTCATATTCTACAGTGACTTGAGTTTTGCCGTCGGGTCTTAGATAATCAAGTATAGGATATTTTGCTTTTTCCCCAACTTTAGAATTATGTATTTTACGAACAAAGGCAAGCCTTTCAGCAAGTTTATGAGCCATAGATATCGGGTAAGGCATTAGTTCCGGTGTCTCATTTACTGCGTAACCAAACATCATACCTTGGTCACCTGCACCTGATGCGTGATCTTTTGTTTTATCTACTCCTAAAGCAATGTCAGGTGATTGTTTATCAATAGTTGTTATAACAGCACAGGTTTTGGCATCAATGCCAAAATCAGCATTATTATATCCGATTTCTTCAATAGTCTGTCTTACTATATCAGGAATATGAACATAACAATCGGTTGTTATTTCTCCTCCGACCAAAGCCATCCCTGTTGTGACAAAGGTTTCGCAGGCTACTCTTGCATAAGGGTCGCAAGAAAATATTGAATCGAGTATAGCATCGGAAATTTGATCAGCCATTTTATCAGGATGACCCTCAGTAACTGATTCTGAGGTAAAAAGATGAGGTTCTTTTTGCATTTATGAACTCCTTTATATTAATTTAAAAATTTATAATACTATTTGCTAATTTCATTTTTAAGAAAATCGATATATTTAATCTCTGTAGGATCAATATTGTTAAGGATACCAATATAATAACTGATCATATCGCCAAGATAAATTAAAGAAAACATTCTACTAAAGTCATTATTGCCATCTCCATAGAATTCTAAATATGTTATATTATCTTTATCGAGTAGTTTTTTAAAGGCTTCTATTCTTTTTGAATATTGTTTTTCTTCTTCAAAAAATCTTAAAAAGATAGGTATGAAATTTTTAGACAAGTTACTGTTTTCCCAAGCTTCAATTTCATTATGATTCATTTCCGGGAATGTATGTGAAAATGCAGGATATTTAGCATTTTCATTAATTTGACATTTCCATCTGTATGCTATAGGATTTAAACGTGGATTTGAAGAATAAATAATTGGAATTTTATTAAAAATAGTCTCAGCAGAACTTTTAGCAAGGTTATAATTTGTTTCTGTTTTTAAACAAAGGCTTCCTGCTTTTTGCATAAGGTTGGCTGTAACGGATTTTGCTTCTTCTGAGTGACTATGGATAATCTCAAAGATTTCTAAAATCTTTATTAAAGCAAAGAATAAGTGGCCTATTGCTGAACGAGGTGGCAAACCTGAAGGTATTTCTAACCATAAAAATTTGGTATCAACGATTTCTTTCACTTTGCCGCCGGATGTTACTGCAGCTATGTATGATGTTGATTTTAAGGCTTTCTGAAGACAAGTAACGGTTTCTTCAGTATTGCCGGAATAGCTTAAAGCTATGCATAAAGTTGATTCGTCAATGTATGGTAAATGGTAATCTTTTACAACACTTATAGGTATCTTAGATTGAAACAAGCTTTGAGCTATATCTGCTGAAATAGCAGAACCTCCCATACCAAAAATTACGATATTTTTAATTTTAGATAAATCAGATTTGGCAAATGAAGTAGGATTATGTATGACCGGCTCGGTATATGTTATATAGATATTTTCAGGCATATGAATGATTTTGTGATCCATTCCTGATTTATCTAAAGTTTCAATATGTGTTAAATCATTTAATTTAGACATAATATGTTCCCTTGTTTTTCTTTATTTTTGATATAATTATTGATTTTTTGTGATGTTTCCTCAAATCCTTTTTTATTCATTAAAGCATAAGTTGCAATCTTACCTGCTTCTACACCAGGTTGATTTAATGGGTTAATGTTAAGCATATAACCTGTAAAGATTGTGGCTGCTTCGTAGAGATAGATAAATGCACCAATCGATTCTTCATTTAGAGTTTTGAATTTTATTGTCATATTTGGGCAATTAGCTTCTGTTAAGGCAAGTTCGGTAGCAATACATTCAGAATTTAATAGTTTTGAAAATGTACTATTACTAAGATAATTTACTTCTGCTCGTTCAGGGTATATATTTGGTATAGTAAAGTCAATTTTATAGTTTTCTACCATTAAGAAAGTAAATACTTTATCTTTCGGTCCTTCAACATATAATTGCACTTGTGAATGTTGATCTGTTGCTCCTAATGCTTTTATAGGTGTTTGACCGGTAAATACTTCTTTACCTTCTAAATCCACTTTTTTGCCTAAACTTTCAGCCCATAATTGTCGATACCAATCGGCTAAATCATATAATGCATTTGAATATGGCATCATAACAGAGATATTTTTACCTTGATTCATATACCTTAAGTGAGTCAATGCTATTATCATAGCAGGATTTTTAAAGATGTCATTTTCATCACACAATTTTCTCATTTTTTTTGCACCTTTAAGTAGTGCATCAATATCTATGCCAACAAAAGCAGATGATAATAAACCAACGTCTGTTAAGACAGAAAATCTACCTCCTACGTCATCAGGAACTATGAAACTTTCAAATCCTTCTTTTTGAACAATCTGTCTTAGAAAACCTTTTTCTTTATCAGTTGTAATGACAATTCTTTCTTTATAGTCTTGAGGAAATTTTTCTTTAATAAAATTCATAATGAACATAAATGAAGACATTGTTTCAGCTGTTGTACCGGATTTGGTGATAACATTAAATAAGGTAGTTTCAATGTTAATATTATCAAGGATATCTTGCCATAGATATGGATCTACATTATCATAAACATATAATTTATTAAGGTTTTTTTGATGTCTTAAAGCATTGTAAACAGCTTTATTTCCTAAGGCCGAACCTCCGATACCTAAAACTACAATAGTATTAAAAGGTTTTTTCCTTTGTGAATTTTTGTTGATAAAATTTTTAATTATTTTAGTGTCATAGTCTGGTAAATCATAAAAACCTAAAGGCTCATTATTTTTTTTTAATTTAAATAAGTCAAAAGCCTGTTTTACTAAGGCTTTTCCATTTTCTAATTCGCAAAGAGAAATTCCTTTAGGTAAGTTTTTGCTTTTTAGTAGATTTGTATAATCAAGCATTAAATTCATTAAGACCTCCCTCATTAAATAATGAAATATTGTTAATCTTATTAATTAAATTTTTAGAGTCTTCAATAGTGTAACAATTGTAAATTTCGTCAATGAATAGATTAGCTTTTTTTGAATCTATACTACGTATATATTTTTTCAAAGATAAACTATGTTCAGCACCAACACTTAATTCTTTAATGCCTGAATTTAATAGGAAGGCTGTAAAGTTTTTATCTGATGCTATTTCTCCACAAACAGCAACCGGGATATTATTTTTGATTGCATTTTTAACTGTTGTTGTAATCAATTGTAAAAACGCCGGATTGTAATTTGTATAATATTTACTTACTGATTCATTATTTCTATCAACTGCTACAGTATATTGTAGGAGATCATTTGATCCTATACTAAAAAAATCACAGTATTTAGCTAAGGCATCTGAACATATTGCTGCTGAAGGTATTTCAATCATAGTGCCAATGGGGATATTTTGATTAAAATCTTTGTTTTCGTTTTTTAACTCTTCACAGCATTCATCTAAGATTTCTTTTGCTTTTAAAAACTCTTCTATTGAAGATATCATCGGGAACATAATCTGAATATTTCCAAATATTGATGCCCTAAGGATTGCTCGAAGTTGAGTTTTGAAAATACCGGTATATCTAAGTGAAAATCTTATTCCGCGACAACCCAAATAGGGATTTGTTTCTCTGTCAGGAGAATACCAACCGGCAACTTTATCGCCGCCAATATCAATAGTTCTTATAACAAATATTTTGTTTTTTAGTTTTAATGCGATATTTTTATATTCATTAAATTGCTCTTCTTCTGTTGGAAGGTGTTGTTTGTTTAAATAAAAAAATTCAGTTCTAAATAATCCTATCCCATCAGAATTTAAATCAAGTACGTGCTCAATTTCGATAGGTAGTTCAATATTGGATAATAATTTTATCGATGAAGCGTTAGATGTTTTAGTTTGTAAATCTTTAATAGTGTTTAATTCTGAATTTTCTTTAATGATGTCTGTTTTTAATTTAGTATAAGCTTTGATAACTTCTTGAGTAGGATTTCCGATAATAAAACCTTGTTGAGCATCAATGATGATTTTGTCAAGATGATGTATCTTGTGAGGGTATTTAACGCCTGTAATTAATGGCAACCCTAATGCTCTGGCAATAATGACGCTATGTGAGGTTTTAGTTCCTTTAAAGAGAACTAAGCCTTGAATTTTTCTTTGATAAACTAAAGAAACTAAAGAAGGTGGAATGTCATTCATTATTAAAATATCATTTTCAGAAAGATTATCTAATATACTATTGTCAATTTTTTTGAGATGCATTATTAATCTTCTGTAAACATCTTCGTAATCAATTGCTCTTTCAGCATATAATTCATTATCAAGATTTTTAAAATATTCAATGGTTCTTGTAAAATGTAAATAAATTGCTTGCTCTAAATTTTTTCTTTCTTTTATGATAAGATTTTTTATAGTGTCGTGAAAATCAGGGTCTTGTAAAATCATTTTATGTGTTTCAATGATAGATTCATCTTCATTAGTAATGTTGAAGTTAGTAATAAACTCTTCAATTTCGGCAATTACTGCATTAATACTTTTATGGAATTTATCAAGTTCATCATCTATTTGTGACTCATTAATATTAAAATCTTCTATTACTAAGGCTTTTTCTTTAATAATTTTTGCATCCCCGATAGCAATACCTGTTGAAACAGGAAAACCTTTAATTTTATACATAAAAATTACTCTTCATCAAATTTTGAATTAAACAAATCAACAACAGCATCTAAAGTATCTTCTTCGTCAACACCGTCTATGATTAGTTCAATTTCAGAATTATGTTCTGCTGCCAACATCATTACTCCCATAATACTTTTCCCGTTTACAAGCATATCGTCTTTTTGAATTTTGACATCTGATCTAAATTTATTTACAGTTTTAACTAATAAACTACAAGGTCTTGCATGTAAACCTAATTTATTTTGAATTGTTATTTTTTTTCTTATCATTTATAAATTATACTCCTTGTTATTGTAAGATATTATTTCGATTTTTAGATTTCTTTTGGATTTCTTCGGTGAGTTTTATTTGCATAGCTTGAGCAGCATCATATCCATAGGTTTTTAATATATGATTCATTGCGATAACCTCTATTATTACAGCAACATTTTTACCCGGAGATACCGGAATATTAACTAAGGGGATTTTTTCACCAAGCATTTCGGTAGTTTTACTGCCCATACCAATTCTTTCATAATCAATATTTTCATGCCAGAGCATCAATTCTACTTGGATATCAACTACAGATTGTTTTCGTACAGCTTGAATACCAAACATACGCTCAATATCGATTACTCCTACACCTCTTACCTCCATAAAATAACCGAAATTTTTAGGTGAGGTTCCTATTAAGGAAGTTTCATTTGACTTTATTTGAGTTAAATCATCTGATATTAATCTATGACCTCGTTCTATTAATTCAAGAGCACATTCACTTTTGCCTATTCCGCTTTTTCCTGTGAGTAAAACTCCTACTCCATAAACATCAACTAAGGTTGCATGCATTGTCAAAACAGGTGAAAAGAAATCTCGGAGATATCGACTTAAATGCCAGCTTAATTTTACAGTAGAAAGCCTGCTGACTAAGATTCCAATATTTAGTTCATTTGCAATAAACTCCATTTGAGGAGGCACGGATAAACCTTTTGAAACAATAAAACAAGGTATATTATACATCATTAATTCTTTTAATCTTTCATAAAGGATGTCTTCATTTAATGATTGCATATAGCTAATTTCTGTTTCACCAATGATTTGTATTCTTTGGTATGGGAATCTTTCTATATAACCCGCAAGTGCTAACCCCGGTCGGTTGATATTAGAATCAGTTATTTGTTTTTCAAGAGTAACAGGGTTTGTAACCATTGATAATACAAGGTCTTTCTTTTTTAAGTCAAAAAATTGTTTAACGGTTAATTCTTTCATATTTTTTATCCAAATTTCTTTTTTTTAATTATAAATTATCATATAAAAAAGTCAAGAGAAAAATTTTAAAAATAAGGATTAATTTATAAGTAAAAAGATTAAGGGAATGTAGATTATACCAATTAATATTGATGTTGATACTATTGTTGCTCCAAATTGCTCGTCAAGATTTTCTAAGGCAGCAAAAACTAAAGTGTTATAGCCAACCGGAGCAGCACAACTTGCTATAATGATTTTTTGCGATAAGGCATCAAGAGGTATGATTAGTGTTATTGCATAACCTGTAAGTAGGCCTCCAATCATTCTTATTGCGATTATGATTAAAGCTTTAGGGAGATTTTGCAATCTTGGATGGAATAATAAGCCTAATGCTAACATTATTACCGGAATGGTTGGTTTAGAGGCATATTCAAAGAAATCTAAAAAAGGCTGAGAAACCTTTATATTTTGTAAATTTACAATCAAGCCGATTAGTAGTCCCCATAAAGGAGGCATATAAAGAAATTTTTTTAAAATTTGTGATTTTGATATTTTTTGATTATTGCCATGCTTAACGGCTATAAAATATATAACTGTGTAAATAATGAAAGAATTACCAATATCAAACATTATTGCTCTACTAAATCCTTCCATAGAGTATGCAGCTTCAAAAAAGGGTAAAGTAAAACCTGTATTCATAATTAGTGCAGCACAGTATATTACCCCTGCAGTAATTTTTGGTTGAGGAAAGAACCTTAAAAAGATAGTTACAAAGATAAAGTTTATTACAATAGGTATGATTG
>JALNXV010000481.1 GCA_023230175.1 Candidatus Cloacimonadota bacterium | reverse complement strand
AGAACGCCTGTGAGAACGTCATCATCCTGGCAGAATACAGCATCGATCTCTGGGAACATCTGGATGAAGTTTTCCATGATTTCGAGTCCCTTCTGGGTTGACCAGTCGGCGAATTCATACTTTCTTCCTCCCTGGAGGTTCACAAGAGAAGAATCCTTTTCCATCTCGTCAAAGAATGCTGTCATTCTCTGCTCGTCGATTGGAACTGGCATTCCGCCCATCACGCAGTAGTTCTTGAGTCCGTTTGCAGCCATGTAATTGCGCATGTATTCACCTGATTTCTGTCCCAAGCCTGGGTTATCACCAGCAACATACAGATATCCGAAGTCCTGATCGGCGGAGAATCCGCGGTCGACTACGATGCATACGACGCCTTCGTCATGAGCAGCCTTTACGCTTGGGTAAAGCGGAGCTGAATCATGAGGAAGAATCACCAGATAATCCATGCCCCATGTCATCAGATCTTCCACATCAGAAATCTGCTTTGCATAGTTGTCAGCATGAAGAACCTTGAATTCATACTTTCCAGCATACTGGGCGCTGAGTTCTTCAACGGCCTTGTCTGCCCACCATCCGATTCCACCTGTCCATCCATGGTCTGGAGAAGGAACAGCAATTCCAATCTTCGGAACTGCCTGTTTCTCAGTTTCTGCGTTAGCAAAAACCATTCCGGCTGCCATGATCAGGCATAGCATAACGACTAATAGTTTTTTCATCTTTAACCTCCAAATGAAAATCCAAAATCAATTCTTACCGTTGTTGTACTGAAGCAGAACAGCGATAATTATCACACAACCTTTAACCGCTGGCTGAAGGAATGCACTGATTCCTCCAAGCACAAGCATGTTATTGATTATTCCAAGCATGATGGCACCAATGACTGTGCCTCCGATAGTTCCTTTGCCTCCGCTCATCAGCGTTCCGCCGATTACAACAGCAGCGATTGCATCCATTTCGTATCCGGAGCAGTCGGAAGGGTTGATGCAGTTAAGACGGCTGGTCCAGAGAAGGGCGGCAAGTCCGACTGTGATTCCTGTTATGATGTACGGAACAAGCTTGACAGTTTTCACCTTGATGGCTGAATACTTTGCAACCTGTTCATTTGAACCGGTTGCGCATATGTAACGTCCCATCCTGGTCTTGTTCAGCACAACATAAAGAATCGCTGCGACGATGAAGAAAATCCAGACGGGCAGTGAGAGTCCAAGAAAGCTGGACATTCCGATTTTTCCATACATCAGATTGACACTCAAGATGTTTCCGGCATTGGAAAAATACTGGATAAGGCTTCTGAAAATGCTCATTGTCGCTAGCGTGACGATGAATGGCGCCAAGCGGAACTGCGTGATGATTATTCCGTTGAGGAATCCGCAGATGCCTCCGAATACAATGGAGAAGATCACGGCGAGAACTACTCCGATCATTGAATTCGGTCCGAAGAGGTTAAGGAAATAAATAGTTATTCCGCCTACAAAGCAGGCCATTGATCCTACGCTCAGATCGATTCCACCAGAAATAATCACAAGTGTCATGCCAAGCGCTATCACTCCGGTGTAGGAAATCTGTCTCAGAACGTTTGTCAGATTCCTCGTCTTTGTGAAATTAGGCCAGCCGACCACGACTGCGAGTAGGAAAAGCACAATCAGTGCAATTCCTATTGTATGCTCCTTGAATTTGAATCTCTTGAAAAAAGCACCTATGTTTTTGCTGTCACTCATTTTTGAATCTTCCCTTTAAGTCCTGTTGCATTGAACATGATTTCCTCTTCGTTTATGTCATCCCCGGTGAGGCAGTTTGTAATCTGTCCTTCCTTCATCACGTAGACCCTGCTGCAAAGACCGATGATTTCTTCCATTTCCGAAGAAATCATGATGCAGCTAATGCCCTGTTCTGCCAGCGAATGGATGAATTCATAGATTTCATGCTTTGCATTGACATCTATTCCTCTGGTAGGTTCATCAAGAATCAGGATCTCAGGATCTGTGTCCATCCACCTTGAAAGATATACCTTCTGCTGGTTTCCGCCGCTGAAGAACCTGAGAGCCATTTTTCTTGAAGCTGCAACAATGTTGAACTTCTCCACGTAGGCCTGAGCCGCCTTGTCTTCGGTTTTCTTATCGATCATGAAACCTTTCCGGTACTTCCATTTCATGGAAATAAGGCTCATGTTCTCAGGTATGTCAAAATCAGGCTCGATCCCTTTTCCTTGCCTGTCTTCGCTCATGTAGGCGATTCTGTTCTGTACTGCATCTGCAGGCCTCTTGATCAGAACTTGCTTTCCTTTGACTTTTATTGTTCCGCTGCTGATTTTTCTGATTCCAATCAGTGCTTCCATCGTCTCTGTTCGGCCAGCTCCGACAAGACCTGCGAATCCAAGGATTTCGCCATGTTTCAGGTTGAAGCTTACGTCATTGATAAGCCCTTCGACTGAAAGGTGTTCGACTTCAAGAATTGTCTTTTTTGAGTCTGCTTCGACCTTTTGAGGGAATACCTGGCTGAATTCACGGCCGATCATCTGACGGGCTATATCAGCTTCATTGACATCGCTTACTTCTTCAACGGTAATCAGCTTGCCATCTCGAAGGACAGTGAGTCTGTCGCAGATTGTCTTGATTTCATGAAGCTTATGGCTTACGAAGATCATCGTTACGCCATCGGCCTTGAGCTTCCGCATCAGATCGAACAGTATCTCGACTTCATTGCTGGTCAGGGTTGTGGTAG
>JALNXV010000480.1 GCA_023230175.1 Candidatus Cloacimonadota bacterium | reverse complement strand
TTACTATTCATAAATGCAAGCAAAAATGCTCACATACTACAAACATTACAAAATATTCTCTACAAGTTTTTCTGTAAAGGCTTGCCACGAATATTTTTTATTATTATCTTTTATGTATGAAACAAAGTTTTGTTTTTTATTAAAGAAGTCAAGAATTATTTTTGCTAAGTCGTCAGAATTTTCATTTTCAAAAGAGAGACCTGTTTTGCCCTCAATAATCATATCTTTCAAACCATTGATATTTGAGACAATTACAGGCTTATTATAAGAATAAGCAAGTTGCACTATACCACTTTGCGTAGCAGTACGATATGGGATAACTACTAAATCAGCACTTATAAAATACTTATCAATATCAGAACTTGGAATATATTTATTGTTAAAAACAAAATTTATATCCTGAGTAAAGTTCTTAATTATCTTTTGATACTGTGTATCTTTACCATAGATTTCGCCGGCAACTACGAATTGTATATCTTTTATTTTCTTTGATACTTTTGGAATAGCTTGCAAAAAAACATCTAAACCTTTATAATGTTTAATATATCCAAAAAATAAAACTGTGGGAATATCTTTTAAATTAAGGTCTTGTAAAGCTTTTTGTTTATCAAGAGTGTTTGTGTCTATTTCATATAAAGGATGAAAAAGCTCAATAAGCTTATCTTGATTAAAGTTTTTAAAATTTTTTGTAGAATAAGCGACTGTTTGAGAAAGAACTATTACTTTATGTGAATTATCAATTAAATATTTTGTCAGCTTAGTCAACATAAACCATTTTTCGTGAAACTCAAGATTATGGCATAAAAGACAAATTCTAATCTCTGAATTAAGTCTAAGATATTTCATTATATATAAATAGGCTAAACTAAAAAATGGTATCCAGAATTTTATTATTATGATATCAGGATTATAATTAATTATCTTTTCAGCTGTTTGTTTCCAAGTGAATGGATTATATGGGGTTAATACTCTATGGATTTTATATTTAAATTGTTTTTTCTCAGTTAAGTCAAATTGATTTTTTCCCGGGAAAAAAAATTTTGGATATTGATTTTTAAAATTAAAAACTTCTATTTCATTATTCTTTGCCAGATGGTCTGCCATATTATGAAGAAATTGAGCTATACCACCTCGAAAAGGATATGCAGGTCCTAAAAATGCTATCTTCATTACTATAAAATACTATCTAATTTTTCAATGGATTCTTCAAATGGAGCAGGTTCTTCAATTTGTTGTCTAAGAAACTTATTTACAACCTCAATTTTTTCAACAGCAGTGTCTATCTTAGGATTTGAACCTTTAGAATATGCACCAATATTAATAATATCTTCAGCCTCTTTATATGTAGCCATTAATCCTAAAACAGAGTTAGCATTTTGTTTATGTTCTTTTGTAGTAACAGAATTCATTACACGGCTAATACTGGTTAATACATCAATAGCGGGATAATGTCCCTTGGCTGCAATCTTACGCGATAAGACAATATGACCATCTAAGATAGAACGAGCAGCATCAGCTATTGGTTCATCCATATCATCACCTTCAACTAAAACAGTGTATAAACCTGTAATTGTGCCAATATCAGAGGTTCCTGCCCTTTCCAGTAATTTTGGTAAGGTAGCAAAAACAGAGGGAGTATATCCCTTGGTTGTAGGCGGTTCACCAATCGCTAAACCTATTTCTCTTAAAGCCATACAAAATCGGGTAACAGAGTCCATCATAAGTAAAACATTAAGCCCTTTATCTCTAAAATATTCTGCTATAGTGGTGGCAACTAATGCTCCTTTAACACGAGTCAAAGCAGCTTGATCAGAGGTTGCGACTACAACAACAGAATGCTTTAAACCCTCATCACCCAAGTCATTTTCCATAAAATCACGAACCTCTCTACCACGTTCTCCAATCAACGCAATCACATTAACATCAGCTTTAGTATTCCTTGCCATCATACCGAGAAGCACACTCTTACCGACACCTGACCCGGCAAAGATACCTGTTCTTTGACCTTTCCCACAGGTTAAAAGCCCGTCAATCGCTCTAACACCAAGCTGTAGAGGTTCTGTTATTCTTTCTCTTGTAAGTGGGTTAGGTGGATTGGCATAAACTGAACGTTTTTCTCTTAAATTGAGGTGAGATTTATTGTCAATCGGATTACCTAAACCGTCTAAAACTCTACCTAAAAGTTCATCACCGACACCGACAGCAAAAGGTTCTCTAAAGGTTGAAACTCTATTGCCGGGAGCGATACCATAAAGTTCTTTGAGTGGCATAAGTAAGGTCTTATCTTTTTTAAAACCTACTACTTCGGCAAGATGAACTTCTCCATCATTGGTATGAATATAACAGATATCACCTATTGAGGCTACAGGCCCATAAGACTCTACTATCAAACCAATGATTTGCGATACAGTACCACTTTGCTTAATGGGATTTATCTTATCAACTATAGATGAATATTTTTCAAAATTATATAGTTTCTGCATTTTTAAGAAGTTTTCTTTGTATTTCTGCAAATTGTGTATCTAAATCAGCATCAATAGAACCAGCCCTAAAATCAACTCTACAAGTGCCTTGTGAAATATTTTCATTTGAAACTATCTCAATATTATCGGCAAGATCAAAAGTAAGATTTAGCTTATCTATATTATTACGAACATTAGACCAATCGTTAGGATTAACATTAATTTTAATGTCTTCTTTCTCATTAAGTAGATTCAAGCTTTTTTT
>JALNXV010000477.1 GCA_023230175.1 Candidatus Cloacimonadota bacterium | reverse complement strand
ACTTATTATCAGAAAATTGCTCCATTTCTTAACGAACCGCTGTATACGTGAACCGTACGTACAGTGGTGTGAGAGGCTCTCCCCGTCAGCCAAGGCTGGCGGGGCAGTCTACTCGATTGGCGGTAGTTTTTGCTTTATTCATCTATATTAAACGTCTTAATATCTGATAGTTTGTTTACTAATCCTCTGTCAATAAATTGCATAAAGGATTTCAGTTGAACGCATATAGTATTTATCTTGTATCGTACTTCTGTTCTTAAATCAACACAAACAATCACCTTTTGCGATAAATTACTTTCTTCAGATTTTAACTCAACTTCTTCCCGTATTGCCTTATTTTCTTCGGCATGTAAATCCAGTATTTTACCAAATATGTGCTTTTCGGAATCTAATTCATCTAATCTGTATTTATCCTTAATTTCTTGTGGTACATCAATTTGCAAAGCATTTGGCATATCAGCTTTCCTCAAAACAAATAGAGAATGACTAACTAAATCATTCATTGAGTTATTAATGTTGAGTATTGTAAAACCATTATAACTCCAATTATCATTTTCATTTTTAAGGTTTGTAATTCCTAGTCTTAAATAGTATTCAAGATTTAGTCCAATAGCTATAAGGATATAATCATTTGGATTTATTTCTAATTTATCAACTGCAGGGAAAATGTCAATATCGTTAAGTTTGTATGTTATTTTTTTCATTAAAGCATAACCATTCAGCATCATATTCCTCAATTCTATAGCTACACTTTCAGCAACAATCGAATCAGAATTTAAATAACTAATTTCTTGATTTGAAGCGAAACCAGCCTTGTCCATTAATTGATAGCGACCGGAAATATAAAAGCTCTTATAATTGTCTTTATGGTTGTCTTGTTGAAATAAATTTGAATACTCGCTAAATACAGAATTGATTATTGATACTGTTTTTTCTTGAAATACTTTTTCCTTCTGAGGGTCAATACCTTGCTCATCCTTAATTTTTACAAACTCTTCTTTAATTTCATATTTCAGATTATCAATTAAAGAATCCGGAGTTTCTTTGTCATTATCAACAAACCATTGGTTATTTGCTAAATCTTCAAATTTTAATTGTTTGAGAATTTCATCGTTTCCTAAATATTCACCTACAAATCTCTTTAAACTATCCAATTCATCATCCCATCGTTTCTTTTCACTAAGTTCTTTCGGTGCAGAAGGCATTTCAAGTGGTTTAAAAAAAGTATAATATGAGTGAAGCGTATACTGTCTTAAAAATAGAATAGAGATATAGCGTTTTATCCACATCCTAATAATCTCATTTGCACTAACACCAGAAACCTCAGGATAAGGATATTTTTGTTCGAAGTAAACGGGATTCTTGTATTCTGCTTTTTGGGCTATTTCCATATATTTTGTTATAACTTCTTGCATTGTTTCAGGGACAAGAACATATTTCGGAGGAGTTTGATTTGTCCAATAAATAATTTTTTTAAGAAGTTTATATTTTTCTAGATACATTAAATATCCGCCAATAGCATAATGTAACTCTAAAAATTCCTGACGTTCAGATTCCCGCTCTTTTATTTGTTCTGTGTTAATTACTTCCCATTTGTCATTAAACTCATTATCTACCGGTTTAAGAAATAAATTGAATAACTGATGTGCCTTTTTCCAATAAGAAAAAATGAAATCATCTCTATCATAATAAAGGGATTGTATAATCAATTTCCATAAGAATTGATAGGTTGTTGGACTTAACTTTGTCCCTTGAAATTCATCTATAAATAACGCAAATAGAGTACTATCATTAAAATATGAGATTGGGCGTCTCTTTTGTAAACAAAGTAAACCATTTGCTTCAAAGACAGTGTCATAATATTCCTGTGGATATTCAATGATTTTATCTTTCTTATCTTTTCTAAAAGAAATAAAACAATCGAAATAGAACTCTAGTAACTTACGCGATAATGGTTCATCTGCCTTTTGTATTGAAAAAAACAATATGGATGATACAGCCTCAAAATATAGAGTCTCTTTACTTGTCTTATTGTTTCTCTTTCTTTTTGTTTTGAGCCAATTCGTAAGTTTTGTTGTTAATTTTTTCGATTTTAATTTAATAAAATCATAAGCCTTTATAAGAATGTTACTTATTTTGCGAAACACCTTCCGTTTTCGCTTTGTTTTTATAGATTTCTTATACTTCCTAGTCAGCCTATTTAATAATTTTTCAGTTTGATAATATGTCAATATTAAACCGAAAAGTCTGAGCGTAGCTATTACTAAAAATATTGTACTGATTGTGATAAACAGAAATGCTGATTTATCTACGATATAGTTAAAAACGCCAAAGTCAACTATTCTAGGTAATTGCAATACCCAACAAATAAAGGATAAAATCGATAGGAATAGAATTATCCAGAATGACTTGTAAATGAATTCCTTTTTAAAAACAACAATCAATTTTGTAGAGTTGTATTTATCTTCTATTCGACTGATAGTCTGAATTAACAAAGGAAGAGCAATTGCCAAAATTGCAATTATCATTGGAATCATTGCAACTCTAACGATGTCTGGATAATTAATATAAAATTCCGTTAAGTATTCCATTTATGCTGTCTGCTTTTTTAAATTACCGCCAACGGTCGGCGGTATGAAACGTTGGGGATTTCGGAGCTGCGAACCTATCAACCGATAAGAACCTTGCCAGCGAGCGATGCACTTGGCATACCACTTAAACCCCAATGTTTTATGACCGCGTGTTA
>JALNXV010000478.1 GCA_023230175.1 Candidatus Cloacimonadota bacterium | reverse complement strand
AGGTGTGTGACGGGCTCTGTTCGGTCGAGTCGACGATACCGTCGTTCTCAAAGTCCCAGGCCCAGGAGGTCGGGGAGACGGTTGAGAGATCGGTGAATGTGACGGTGAGCGGGGCGGTGCCGGACTGGACATCGGAGGTAAAGGCCGCGACCGGGGACTGCCCTGCGTAAGTTCCTTTGACCAGGTAACCGCTGCTTCCGTCCCTGTTGGTCCAGGAGAGAGCAGTTACTCCATTACCTGGTTTTGAATGGTTGAGATATTCATAGGAATTGAACGCGACGTACCCGTTGAGGCCTGAAATAGTGTATTCGACTTTGGTCGCTCCACTGTCCGTCAGGGGGCCATATAAATTGATCGTACCCACTTTGGTATCGACGAACATGAGCCTATATGTATTTGTCATGTCGCTCATATCCTGGCCAGAATATAGCGGATAGGGCGTTATTTCACCGGACGGACGCCAATTCTGGGGACCGTAGATGAAATCACTCTTGTAGAAGGTCTCGTTTACTGCTCCATCGACATATCTGATCGCGGATGCCTGCGGGGGTTCCTCCTCGCCAGGCGCCGGGGTCCAGTTATATCCGCTCGTCCGGATGTGGAGCTGGAAATCATCGGAGACGGTCCCGTTTACCGCAATTGCGAGGACGCAGTCATCCGCGTATCTGGCTCCTCCAGTGTCGGTGAGGTAAAACACACCGCTCTGGCTACCGGTTGGGCTGTCTATGACCGTCAGCTGTCCATAAGGGGCGAAGGCCGGATCAGTAGTGATATGGTGCGCATTCAGTCCTGCGCCTGGAGCCCTGAAATGGATCCGATAGGTGTTGTTGCCGTACGCGTTATACGCCACCAAACCATTTTCGTTTGCGACGTTGACAAAGATGTCATTGTACCCGGGGAGAACCCCTCCGGCAGTTTCGACTGTGACATACCCAGCCTGGACATTGCTGTTGCTGCCTGCGTCATTTGTGACCGTCAGGTTGACCGTGTAGGTGCCGGCGGCCGTGTAGGTGTGTGTCGGGCTCTGTTCGGTCGAATCGACGATGCCGTCGTTCTCGAAGTCCCACGCCCAGGAGGTCGGGCTGCCCGTGGAGGCATCAGTGAACTGGACGGCGAGCGGTGCGTCGCCGCTCGTCACGTTCGCCGAGAAGTCCGCGACCGGCGCTACCGGACCCGGCGCACCGCTCGCTCCGACGACCTGATACTCGGTGCCGGACGACGTCATGATCAGTCCGGTCCCGTGGTTCGAGGCACTGTACCAGCCGTACGCGTTGAAGACCGCAAACGAGGTCAGGTTGTTGAGGTCGTACTCGACCCTGACGTAGCCGTCCGATTTTGTCTGGGTACAGCCCAGCCGAAGGTCGATGAACATCAGTTCGAACGTGTTCTCTGTATCGCTTATGTCCTGGCCGACAAAGACCGGGTAATCACTGACGCGGTGGGGTCTCCAGATCTGGGGGCCGTAGATGAAGTCTTCTTTTGTAAAGGTCTGGTTTATCGCTCCGTCCACGTAGACGGGGTCGCTGATCGTGTTGTTGTTGCCGGTGCCGGGGATCGGGGGCTCGAAGTCGTAGCCGCTCGACCGGATCCGGACAGAAAAGTCATCGGGGATGGTCCCGTTGACGGCGAGCAACAGCACCGCATCGTGCAGGTTGGGCTGGCCGCCGGTGTGGGTCAGCCAGAACTCGCCGGACTGGTTGGTCGTCTGCGTGACCTGCCCACGTATGGCGGAGGGATCGTTCGAGACGTGCAGGGCGTTGGTTCCGCCGCCGCTCCCGCCATAGATGAAGTGGTAGGTGTTGTCGATGAAGACGTAGGGGGTGTAGCCCTTGGCCGATTCGGTTACGCCGTTCTCGACGTTGTACTTGACGCCTTCATCGTTTGCGACGTAGAGATTGAGACTCTGGCCTGCCGGAAGCGGCTGGGGATACGGGTTGCTCACCGTAATATAATCGGCCTTTGTGGTGGTGTTGCTACCCGCTGTGTTCGTTACGGTCAGGCTGACCGCATAGGTCCCGGCCGCGGCGTAGGTATGCTCGGGGTTCTGTTCGGTGCTGTCAATGGCCCCGTCGTTCTCGAAGTCCCAGGCCCAGGAGGTCGGATCTCCGGTGGAGGTGTCGGAGAAAGCAACGGTGAGCGGCGCTGTACCCGAGGTCACGTCGGCACTGAAGTCGGCGACCGGTGCCACCATGATCTTCTCAAGGTTGAGGTGGCAGGATGCGGTCCCGCCCGCCGCGACGGTCACGGTCGCTTCCGCCTCCTGGTAGCCGTCGAGTTCCACCCGGACAGTGTGCCCACCGACGGGGACGTTCACCAGGGTGGTGTTCGTCATCTCGCCGGTCTCCAGACCGTCAAGGAAGACCCGGGCACCGTCGGGCGTCGAGGTGACGGCGAGGCTCCCGGTCGGGACGACAAGCGCGAAGTGGACCGGGATGGTCTCGCTGTGTTTGACTGTGACATTCATCGAGGCGTCGGCGTAGCCCGGCTTTGTCACCGTGACGGTGTGCTCCCCGGCGGGGACGCCGGTCAGCGTGGCGTTCGTGACTTCGCCGGTATCGGCGCCGTCGAGGAAGATCGCGGCGCCTGTGGGCGTCGAGGCGACGGCGATGCTGCCTGCGGCCTCGACGAGGGCGAGGTGGAGGGTGGCGGTCGCGTTATACGTGATTGCAACCTCAGCCGTGGCGTCGACGTAGCCGTCTTTCTTGAGGGTGACGGTGTGGGTGCCGACGGCGATCCCGTCGAGGGT
>JALNXV010000479.1 GCA_023230175.1 Candidatus Cloacimonadota bacterium | reverse complement strand
GCCAAGGTCTCTGAGCTTGGCTGCCACTGCAAGGCCGGGGACTATGTGCCCCAGAGTGCCGCCTCCGGTGAGAGCAACTTTGAAGGTCTTATGATCGGGCTTCATTGTCTTGCTCTTTCAACTTGAGGAAATCATTGTATAAGTTTATAAAAGTATCAGCTTTCTCGTAGTGGACAGTTCCAGAAGCAAGCTTCTCATAAAGAGCCCTTGCATAATCAATCTTTGATTTCTGTGTCTCTCCCAGTTCGACAGTCCTCATATTGCCTTTTGTTTCAACGATGAAGAAGATATGCTTTTCACCTTGATACTGAAACACAACAGCCCAGTCTGGAGAGTAATTGCCAAAAGGCGTAGGAATCTTGAATGTCGTAGGAAGCTTTGAATACACAACAACTTCTTCGGCCAGGTCTAAAGCACGTGCGAACTTGCGTTCTGTACTGTCAATGGCAAATCCATCAGGCAATACGTAATCCTGAATGCACTTATCTGCTTTGTAAACTTTATCATTCTCAACATCAACCTTTGAAGTGAAGATTGTATCTTCGTAAACCTGATCAGTCTGGTTGTAATCGATATATGAAACGAATGTGGTACCTTTTGCATCGTTGATGCTCTGGATTGCTTTTCTGATGAAGTCCTCTGGATTAAGGGAGAACTGCTTGAATCGCTCCGATTCAATGCCCTTCAGAATTGCAGCAATTGTCTTCCTGGTTAGTAGTGTTTCTGAAGCAATCCGCCCGATCAGATCATATTTCAACGATGATGAAGAGAGCTTTACTTTCCCTCCGCTTTCATTAATTTGATGGAATAGTCCTTTTTCCAGTTGATTCCGGTTGATTGTTTCATCTTGCATTCCACTTGCATAGCTATAAGTCATTATTGAAACATTAAGCTCTTTGTTAAGCAATGCAATTGCTTCTTCAATCAATTCATTGCTATCAAAGTTAACTGTGTAAGAATACTTATGGTTAATCAGATTCCACATCTGCTGGAATTCCTTGCTGTAGAATTTTTCATTCAATGGGTTCTGCCTGATCTTCAGTTTATTACCATCCGTTATCATCTGCGCAAATACAGAATCGTCATAAACACCGTTGAGAAGTCCTGGCAATCCTTCTGAAAGAATTGCTATTTTTTCAGGAAGTGGAGCAAGTTCATTGGAAGCAATAGCATTCCGGCATGATTGGGTAAGCTTGTCAGAATCATCTATGTAATCATTCTTTATTAGGTAACGATAAATCACGTTGGCATCATCCTGCGTAATCTTATGCTGGGTGTCATTCCAATAGATGGTTTTGCCTATGAAATAATCCTGGTTTGCCAGCCTTTCCCTAGGAATGAGGTTTTCCTTGATCTGATTCTGAAGATCAGAAACAAAAGTCGAATAGCTTTCGCTTGCTACAACAGTAAGAGTATTGATAATCTGCACTTGCTTGCCGCAAGTTGGAAGATCCATTCTGCAGCCGTCCTGATTCACGCAAAGGCGCAGCCCTCTTCCTACTTCCTGGCGTTTTGCAATGTTGCTGTTTGCATTCTTCAGAGTGCAAATCTGAAAAATGTTCGGGTTGTCCCATCCTTCTCGAAGTGCAGAATGAGAGAAAATGAATCTTGTTGGTTCTTCAAAGCTAAGGAGTCTTTCCTTGTCTTTCAGTATCAGATCATAAGCAGATGTATCATCGGAAAAATCTTCTCCCCTTTTTGTTTCCGAGTCAATCGAATGGTGAGTCTTCGGATCTATGCTGAAATATCCTTGATGAGCTTTGTGAGCATCGCTGCATTTCGAAATGAGGTAATTCTTGTAAGCGGGAGACAAAGTCAATTCATTTAGAGTTTCATCCAAGACTTCCTTGTATTCTTCTTCAAAGACTTTCCCATAGATTCCAAGCTGAGGATTGCCGTCTTCATCATACTGACGGTATTTGGAGACTTCATCGATGAAAAACAGAGAAAGAACTTTTATTCCTTTATCAAACAGCATCTGTTCTTTTTCAAAGTGCGACTTGATTGTTTCTCTTATCTGAAGACGTCTTATGGTATCTTCGGAATCGTCTCCTTGAACTTCGCCTACTTTAAGCTGAATGCCATTGGAGAATTCTATCAAGCCTTTTTCTCCGTCAATTTCCGATATCACATATCCTTGATAGATCGGAAGTTTCCCTGAGTAGAAGAACAAGTCATCACCTTTCTTCATCGTCCTTCTGATTCTGGATATGGTTGTATTTGACTTTTTCTCGAAATCAAGAGAGACGACTGGATCATTTTTCGAAAGGACAATCTGTTCAAAATGAAGATAGCCGCTTGTTCCAGTGAGCTTGCGTATTTCAAAGCCCTTGACCTCAATTCTCTTGACCAGCTTTTCATTAAAGGCATCAACTGCATCAAGAACATAGACTAGATTATGCTGTTCCCTATGCGTGGCCGAATAGTTAAGCATGAAAAGCGGATGGAATTTTGCTAATCCTTCCTGTGTCTTCTTGCCGAGCATCTTCTGTGGTTCATCAAGGATAATTATCGGATTGGTTGCGGCAATTACGTCAATTGGCTTGCGTGAGCCGAATTCATCCCGTTCATCGAAGATCTTTCTTGCAGCTTCATTCTTTCCCCCTTCCTTGAAAGAGGTGTTGAAAGCCTGCATATTGATGATCATTATCATTATTCCATCATTGCTTGCAAAATCATCCAGCTTCTGAAGGTTTGAACTGTCATAGATGAAAAGCTCAGTCTGCTTATTGTCATAAAGCAAGCC
>JALNXV010000476.1 GCA_023230175.1 Candidatus Cloacimonadota bacterium | reverse complement strand
ATGCTAAACCGCCACGCCGTCATGAAGAACCTGCCTGATGAAGGGGTACTCCCGGTGCGCCTGCATACATCCGCCCGCGAGAGGACCTTGACCGAGAGCCGGAGAGCATATCGAACGCCAGTCCGGTGAGGTATTCACGAAGGCGGAAGTCCTCTTCAGACGTGATCACAAGGATATCGATATCGGAGTCCGGCCGATCGTCTCCCCGCGCCACCGAACCAAAGAGGATGATCTCCTCTATTGCGTCGCCGCACGCCTCCCTTGCTTTCGCCGCGAATTCATGGACGATCGGCCGCCTGACCGAAAGCATACAACGGAGTGGTTGTGAACGCACGGCCATAATGATTGCTGATCGAACGCAGGGCTGCATGCCTGAACGGTTCGGATCGAAGATACATCACCCGGACGACCAGCGGCGAGCCAATCTTCGCCCCGCCGACCCGGTCCGACCGCAGTCTCCTGCCGCTCCAGGCCCATAAGGGTCGGAAACGGCGAGGACGACCGGAATCCGGATCTGGAGATGCCTCCTCACCCCGTCCGAAGAAAACAGAGATATTTGGTAAGAAACTCTTCGATATCGCGAACGTCCTCCTGGAGGAGGTTGTAGATGGTTTCGTCGTTGATATCCCAGTAGATGTGGATCAGGCGGTTCCTGAACCGTGCCATCCTCTGAAGGCGTTCTGCAAACTCTGCGTCAACGAGATTATGCTCCTCCATGATACGGAATGTATCTGAGTAGTCTTCCGGCGCTCTCCACCGATTTTTTGCAATCAAATGATTGGCGAGATCGATGGCAGCCTCAATGCCGACGATGAGGTGGTACTTTGCGCTGGCGACCAGATGAGGGTCCCTGACAACGACCTCTCTGGGCATTCGGCCGAGATCGTTCAAGCGCCCGCACGCCTGCACCAGCTCCGACGAAAGTGCGGTGACTTTTTCATCATCGTATGAGACCAAGCGCCTCCCTCCGGTAACGCTTTCGGTAGTAGGAGAAGTCGTGGTAATAGGTATAGATCCTGCATACAAAATCACAGCGGGCCTTCTCGTCGCGGGAGACGAGCACCTCTCCGGTCTGCAGTACCGAATAGGTAAACGGCAGGGGAGCAACGTTCAGGACTCTGACGTCGATGGGCACTCCCGCGCTATCTTCCAGTTCCTGCTCAAGCGTCATCTCATACCGGAGCGGATCGGCTGTCCCGCGGCTTTCGCCCTGCAGGAAGACGCCGATGTCGATATCGCGGAAGGCGCCGCGCAGAAACGATCCGTACACGTAGGCAAAGAGAATATCCTCCCTCTTCGACAGCAGAGCGGCGATGCGATCGGAAAGCCGCTGCTTCTCCTCGAACGAGAGATCCAGGGGTCTCATCACAGAGTGATTGGCGTCGGCGATAATGAGGTTTGCGCCCGTCGGTCTTTGCTTCAGCAAGTCCGCCACGCCGTCATGAAGAACCTGCCTGATGAAGGGGTACTCCCGGTGCGCCTGCATACGTCGGCCCGCGAGAGGACCTTGACCGAGAGCATCAGCAGGTCGAAAGCAAGTCCGGTGAGGTATTCGCGAAGGCGAAAGTCCTCTCTGGATGTGATCACGAGTAGATCGATATCGGAGTCCGGCCGATCGTCTCCCCGTGCCACGGAACCGAAGAGCAGGATCTCCTCTATTGCGTCGCCGCACGCCTCCCTTGCTTTCGCCGCGAATTCATGGACGATCGGCCGCCTGACCGGGAGCATACAACGAATACTTGTGAACGCACGGTCATAATGATTGCTGATCGAGCCGTCCCTGAAGAACAAGAAAACTCTGCGCTCCCATTCCGGGAGAAACAGCGGGCATACGCCGAAGGGGATCACCCCCGCTTCACGGGATGCACATGTGGCTGCTTTGCAGGCGTCGAGGCACATGCAGTCGCTCACGAATCCTCATCCGACATAGAAGCGGGAGGAGGCGGCGCAGATATCAGAGCCTGCCGTAGCGTTTATGCGCCTGCTCGATGATCATCAGGTGGGTGATCTCGACCCAGTTCCTGTCGGCATCGATATGGATGAGATAGAGCGCGGTGAACGATCGCCCGACATGGAGGCGAAATACCTCCATCCCGCCCGTATTCAGGCATTCATTATCTCCCCCGCTGCCGGGATAAGGATCTGTCTCGCAGAACGGCAAGTTTTGCCGTGACGATGCGTTGCGACTTCTCCGGTAGAGTTTTCAGAAAGTCCGCTGCCGACCGCCTGAACAGAACGATGAGCCGTCACAACGAGATCTCCACAAGCTCTTCAGTTTCCTGGATCCGCTTGATATCTTCTACAAGCCGCCGCTTCTTTTCGTGCTCGATCATCTCCTCCAGCAGCTCCGAGAAGGTCATTCCCGGCTCTCGCATGTTGGAGAGGGCGGCCCAGACCTCTTCCCTGACAATAATGCGCTTTGTGGCATTCATGGCATCTATGGCATATGCACCGCTGACGGAAAAACATTGCTGGTGTACCGATGTACTCCTGGGTGGCTTCGTCTTCCTGTCATCAGACGGTAGAGAGGAGGTACTCTCGTACCGGTGAGAGAGGGGCCGTGCAGACCAGGTAGGTCGGTCTCCAGAGGAGATCGGGTGCAGACCGTATCGGGACACCACGCTGCAGAAAGGTTCAGCGGGAAAAGAGCAGGGGCCCCCTCTCCGCTGCCCGGTGGGCGAGGGGGTTCGTAAGCTCGCTTGCCGTGTAGGGGGAGAGATCGACGCCGATCCCGATACGGGAGAAGTA
>JALNXV010000067.1 GCA_023230175.1 Candidatus Cloacimonadota bacterium | reverse complement strand
AGATTCTTCACTTCGTTCAGAATAACACTGTTGATTTTGCTTATCACAATCATCATCTAATCCTCACTTTTTGTATCTACAAGCAAGGATGCTTGTAGAACTTTTGTTGTGCGAACATCCTTGTTGCACCTTACCTACAAGCAAGGATGCTTGTAGAACAATCAACACCCCATATCTATATATTCTTTATATTAATAATTGTTATAAGACAAATTTTACATTTCTTTTAAAAACTGTCAAGAAATTTATTTATTTATTTTTATGTCCAAAAATCTCTCAAATGTCCAACTATATATTATGTAAGCGGCCATATTTCTACCTGCAAGCAAGGATGCTCGCAGAACTGTTGTTCGAGCTTCCAGCTTGAACGATGCTTGACCGCCGGACTTGACTTGCAACGAACGAAGTGAGTGTGAGTAGAAAACAGTTAAAATGTTGTGCGAGCATCCTTGCTTGCACTCTTTTTGCTACAAGCCGGGAGCTTATAGAACTCTTTGTCTTCAAGTCCCTTCTTGCCTAATCGATCAAGATAATCAACGTACATTGAGCTCAATGTCATTAAGTTAAGGAATCGTACATCGATCTTCCAGATCGATAAGTGCATATTTTCTCGATCAGGATGATCAAGCTACGAAATTCTCGATCAGGATGATCAAGCTACGAAATTCTCGACCAAGATGGTCAAGCTACGATAATCGCGATTAGAGACTCAAATCTATAACAGCAACATAAGTCGCTGTTATAGAAACTTATTAATATGTAATCATTTATTATTAATAATATAAGGCTCATAATTTCTATATAAAACTACAAGCCTCAAAGAAACAATTAATTATTAATCTATCGAAAGATAATTTTCAGGATATAAAATAATAACCAATTTTTTATCAAAATTTATATATCTTTTCATCATATTAGCCACATCATCTTTCATAATTTTATTTACATATTCTTCAGCTGTATGAAAATGTTTAAAATTTTGTTCATTAAAAATTAGATCTTCCATTTTATCAAGCCAGTAATTATTTGTTTTTGCTTGAACTTCTAATTTCTTATTATAAGTATTTTTAAAAGTATCTAAGTATTTTTCATCAAATTCATTATTCTTAATCTTTGCTATCTCTACATCAACAGCTTCTAATATTTCATCTACCCTATTAGGATCACAACCAAAAGCTATATGTAAAGCAATTTGCCCGTAAGGCTTATTTTCGATTGAAGGATAAGGATAAATACTATATACTCCACTTATTTTTTCTCTAATATTTTCCAAAAGGAGTTCAAAGAGGACACTATTAGCAGCAGTCATAACAACGTTATCTTCGATATCATATTTATAATCATTAGTGTACATTACTCTTACTAAACTTTTTTCGTCTTGACCTTTAAAAACATTTTTTTGAGCTTTATTTTGATTATAACGAATATTTTTATCGATAATTTGATTTACAACATCCCCTTTCGGTAATGTCGCAATATATGTTTCAATAAAACTATGCAAAGTATCTTTATCTAAATTACCAACAAAAATAAAGTTAAAACCATCAACAGACCCAAATCTTTGTCTAAAGAAACTATAAGCATCATCAAGATTAATATTTACAATATCAGAGAGTTGCAATTGTCTTGACCGAAGATGATTGTCATATAATAGACTATATAAACTATCATTAAATGTATATTCCGGGCTTTGGGATACATTAGCCAGATTGGTATGAGTTTTTCTTTTCCAAGTATCAAAAGCAATATCATCTTTTCGAGGTTCATTAAAATATAACCACATCATTTGAAACATAGTTTCAATATCTTTAACGCTACTTCTGCCCGATAAGCTCTCATTTTTTGCTCTAATATCTAATCTAAGATTAACATCTTTAGCTGATAAATATTTATCTAAAAGTGTTTTATCAAATGAACCGATACCACTTTCCATTATTATTCCGGCTGCAACTTTCGCTGATAAATACATATCATCATCTGCTGTTGATAATCCACCTTTTCTAAACGCACTAAACAGGATTTCATTATTTTTATAATCTGTGTTTTTAAGATAAACCGTAGCCCCATTTTTTAATTTCCACTGATAAAGGTCATTTTTTTTATCATAATTAGCTTTTTTAACTTTTACTTTTTGTGGGCTTTTTGCAAGTAACGGTTCTTCAATCAAATTCTCTTTATATGCTTGAAGTTGTTTATTTTTAACTTGATTGAAAATATCTTCTACCTCAGAAACTTCAGGAATTTCAAAATCAGGTTTATCAATTCCCATCAAAGTAACAACTTTATTTTTTTCTGTCATCCAATAATCTATAGCGTTATGTATATCATCAAGATTTATAGTAGGTAATATTTCTGTGACAATATCAAAGGCTTGTTTTTCACTGGTACAAGGAGTTTCTCTTAAAAAATTATACACATAGGACCATATAGATCTATTTGAATTTGTTTTATCTTGTTCTAAATAAGCCTTTTCATAATCTCGAATAATCATATCTTTAGCTCTTAATAATTCTGATTGATAAAAGCCGTGTTGTTTAACACGTTCGATTTCAGTAAAAAGGGCATTATAACCTGTTAAAACAGAGTCTTCTTCTACTTGAGCAAAAAGATTATAATTAGTTAATGGTGCCACCATATTATATTTTGCAGCATTAGCAAACAAAAATGGTGATTCAGCTGATCTTGATATCTCGGAAAATCTAACATTCAACATAGTATTTAATAAAGTTGTGATTAACTCTTCTCTATAATCAGCTATTGTTTCAATTTTTTTGGTAGGATGTTTATAAACAACAGAAATAATAGTATGTGTAGCTTCTTTATCTGTCACGAAAGAATACAAGGTTTCATTATGTTCAGGAATGGTATAGTAAGGTCTTTCCTTAACATTTTTCGGCATTTCAATATTAGAAAAATACTTTACAATTAAGGCTTCAATATCTTCAACTTCAAAATCACCAACCGCTACTACAGCTTGTAAATCAGGTCTATACCAATCATTATAAAAATCTTTTATTCTTTGGTAATCAAAGTTTTCAATAACATCCAAAGTCCCTATCGGCATTCTTTCTGCATATTTAGAATTAGCAAATAAAACTTCTCGTTGTTTATTTCCCATTCTTTCATTTGCACCTCTTCCACCTCTCCACTCTTCAACAATAACTCCTCGTTCACTATCAATTTCATCATAATCAAAACTTAATCTATCTGCCCAATCACTTAAAATTAAAAATGATTTATCTAATTGTTCAGCATCATCAGTTCTTGAAGATAGCATATATACTGTTTCATCAAAAGAAGTAAAGGCATTAAGTCCACCAGAATAACCACTGCCAACTGTATTCAGATATTCAACTAAAGTGTTATTTGGGAAATTTTTTGTTCCATTAAAAGCCATATGTTCAGTAAAATGAGCTAATCCAGCTTGATCATCGTCTTCAAGCACTGAACCGGCTTTAACCACAAGTCTTAATTCTGCAAAATTCTCCGGTAAATTATTTCTCTTAATATAATAAGTAAGTCCGTTCTCTAACTTGCCAATTTTAACAGCATCATCAACCGGAATAGAATCTGATAAATTATAATTACCGGCATTAAGACACAAACCACTAAATATCATAAATAAAGACATTAGAAATAACACCTTTCTCAAATCATCCATTGTTCCTCCATTGCTTCAAACAAATGTTGAAGTAATATTTTTTGATTTTAATAACAAAATTCCATTAACATAAATTTGTCAAGACAAAATTCCGAATATTTACTTGACAAGATATGCTGATTTACATATTCTAATTAAAAAAATTAAGATGGAGTTATAATGTCGCATATCTGTGCAGATTGTCATAAACAAGGCAAAGGTTGTTGTTTAATCAATGAACATAACAATCAAGGCTATATAGGCATTTCTATTAATGACATAAACAGGATTAAAGAATACTCACAAATCAATCAAAAAGAATTTATAATAGAAGAATATAAAACAGATCAAGAAATTAATTTACTTGTTAAACATTATCATCCAATATTTGAAAAAATTTATACAAATAATAGATGTTTTAGGCTAAAAACTATTGATAATCATTGTATATTCCTAAAAAAAACAGGTAAGAATAAGTTTGGTCCATGTATCCTACCCGACGAAGTAAGACCTTTGTATTGTAAAATATATCCTTTTTGGATGACTACTGATAATAAATATATAACTATTTTACCCTCAAATGAATGTTTAGCTCAACGAGAAAGTAGTATTAGCTGGACTATGGTCAATAAATACTTTAACTATACTGAAGAACATATAAAAAATCTATTTTCTCAAATCTTATCAGAATACAATAATCACGCAAAAATAGTTAAAGATATGCCTGTAATAGACCTAAAAGACAATTATTCATTGTGCAATTTCAGGAAACTCCAAATATCAGATTTGCCAAGAATTAAAGAAATTTGCATAGATATATGGGATGGCGACGACTATATGCCCTATATAGCAGAAAAATGGGTTAATGATTCAAATGGAGAATTTATCGGGCTGGAAATCAATAAAACTGTATATGGTTTATGTAAATTAAGCATAAACGTACCGGATATTGTATGGATTGAAGGACTTAGAGCCGATCCTCATTGCAATATCAAAGGGATTGCTAATGCCTTTTATCAATACATATTAAAGCACGTAAAAGATAATTACCCTCAAATAGAACAAATCGAACTCTCAAGCTATTTTGACAATATAGCATCAAATAAAATTGCCCTAAGAAATGGATTTGAACTCATCAATAAGGCGTCATTTAAATTAATCGAGTTAAACAATTACAAACATATTCGTAATAATCAAAAACCTGATATTAATGTAATTACCAATACTGAAATAATATTACAATTCTTATTTAATAGTGACTTTAATTTATCCAACAGACTATTTTTAGGTTGGAAAGGTATTCCTATAGAAAATAGATATATAAAATATTTAAAAACTTTAGCAAGTAAAAAGATAGTACATTATAATTTTAAAGAACAAGATTTTGATCTAAATATAGGAGTTAATTACAATAATGACAAAAATGAGACAAACCTAATTTATATTTCATATAATCAACCTTTAAATAAGGACTTATTAATTTTATTTAATAATGCAATTAATTTTATCATCAAAAAATCAATTGAACAAGAAATGTTGATCGTGCAAATGATAATCCCGATACAACATCCTCTTCTATCTGTTATCAATGAAACTGCTTTTATATCTTACGATCAAGAAGAAGACTTTTATTTATATAGAAAATTTATTACTAATTCGTAGTTTTTAGAAGTAAAAAAAAGAAGTCTATATCGACTTCTTTTTTAAAAATTTGTTTAGAATTATTTCTTATCCCAATATTGACTATCAGGAAATTTACTACGCACTTCGGATTCAAAATTCTTAGTATTCTTATCTTTACTTGCTCTTAAAATATCAAGATATAAGAAATGAACATATTCTATAGAATAATCATCCTCATCTTTAACATCAATTGCTTGATATTGAAATCCTTGTTCAATTATTCTTTTTGCATCTTTATATTTTTTTTGAGCATAATAGACTTCGGCAAGATTCAAATAAGCATCATAATGACCTTCTCTTGTTTCAATTGATTTTTCTAATGCTTTTTCAGCATTGTTGTAATCTTTTATCATCAAGAGAGCTTTACCTTTATGTCGCCAAGCACAAGACCAATCAGGAATATCATCAGTAACTTGATTATATAAATTAATGGCTTCATCATATTTACTATCATCTAATAACAAATTAGCAATTTGAAATTTCATTTGAGAGTTCATATAGTCAACATTAGACATAAGTAGTTCAAGCATTCTATTATATTCATTTTTATGAAGTAAGCTTAAATAAAGATATGACACATAAGGTGACATCGTAGTATCATAATCAGCTGAAATATTCAAAAAATTATACGCCTTAGTAAAACTTTCAAAATTAGGATCACTATTATACTCCAAGAAGATATCATTAATTTTTACTGATGCAAATAGATTAACACCTATCAAAACAAGTACAATAAAGAAAATTTTTTTCATTAATACTCCAGTGTTATTATTAAACAGAAACAACTTTTGTTACAAAAGGAATTTCTTCTTTAAGGACTCTTTCAATACCATTTTTCAAAGTTAAAGTAGCCATAGGGCAACTACCACAAGCACCTTTAAGTCTTACTTCAACAGTTCCGTCTTCAAGTACGTTAATAAGTTCAACATCACCACCGTCAGCCTGTAATGCAGGGCGAACTTTATTGATTACTTCTTGAATTTTTTCTCTCATTTTATGCCTCCATAATTTTTTTTTACAAGAATATTTTGCACAAGGATTTTGTAAAGTAATAAATTTATTAGATAAAAAAACCGGCATAAATATTATAAACTTAGCCGGTTTTATTTATTCACATTATGGATTATTTAATTAACGTCCAAAAGATATTCCATTCTCATTTGAATAGGATTATTTTGAATTTCATCAATTATTTGTAAATAATCCTCAGTATCATTAAGCAATAATTCCGGAACTTCATTTTTTATAGCCATCTTCAATAGATTAAAATCAAGATTATCTTCCATAATAAATTCTATAAAATTCTTTCTCTGAGGATAATAAACCAAAGAAAAATTGTTTTCAAACACAATCTCAGATGCCTTATTAATAGCATCCTCAAGAGAACCTATCTCATCAATTAATTTATATTCTAAAGCCTTTTTTGCAGACCAAACTTGACCTTGAGCAATCTTATCTACATCATTATAAGGTATATTTCTACCTTCAGAGACTCTGGTTAAAAATTCATTATATACATCATTAATGCCAACTTGTAAACCTCTTTCAAAATCTTTATTGTAAGCATTCCACATATCATAAGAACTTAAAAATTTACCATAACCAACAGTCTCAGTATTAATTCCAATTTTTTGAGACATTTGTGATAAATCCGGTAGCATTCCAATGACTCCAATAGAGCCGGTTATAGTGTATGCATCCGCAAAGATATAGTTAGCATTAGCTGAGATATAATAACCTCCGGAAGCAGCAACATCACTCATTGAAACAACAACAGGTTTTTTCTCTTTTAATTTATTAATTTTATGATATATTATATCTGATTCTAAAGCAGAACCCCCGGGACTATTGACTCTTAGTACTACTGCTTTTATAGTGTCATCTTTCTCTATATCATCTAATATTTTTAGATATTGTTCAGAGTTTATATTCATTTCATTAAAACTTGGCTTATTTGATACAATATTACCCTGAGCATATACAACTGCAATCTTATTAAATTTTAACTTTTCATCTGAAGGATTATATTTTGATAGTTTAACTAATTGACTTTCTTTAACACCAATCTCTTTTAGAAAATCATCAAATTGTTGTAAGTCGTCAATAATATTAAACTCTTTACTTTTTTCTAAATTAACAAAATATTCTTCTCTATCTTCAAATAAGAATTTTACGTTTTGTTCAGACATTTCATAATTATTAGCTAAATCAGTAACTAATTGATCATACAAATCTTTATATATTATTGAGATATTTTCTTTATACTCATTTGACATACTGCTTCTAGAAAAACTTTCACCTGCAGCCTTATATTTACCCGCTCTAATAACGTGAACTTCTACACCAATTTTTGATAACATATCTTTATAAAAAGCAAAATTACCTCCAACACCGTGTAACATAAAACCTGCAGAAGCAGAAGGGTTTATATATACCTTATTAGCGGCACTTAAGATAAAGATATCTTTTTGACTAGCCATATTAATATAACCATAAACCTTTTTACCTGATTCTTTAAAATCATTCAAAGCTTGTCTAATTTCATTTGCTACCGCATAACCACAAACAATAAATTCCGGTCTAATAACTACTGACTCAATATTCTCATCTGTTTTAGCTTTTTTAATCTTTGTAATAATGTCATGAGCTGATGTAGGTACAAACTGAAATCTTGCATCATTTACAGTAGAATATTCTGAAATATACCCGGATAATTTGAGGTATAATACTGAATCTTCAGAAATTTTTGAAACCTGAGTTTTCTTTGACATCTTAACTAAACTGTTAACTGATAATATTATAAGTAAAATTACTATTACAACAGAAGTAAGACAACCTAAAAAATACCATTTTGCTCTCATTTTTCCTCCTTAGGATTTATATTTAATTCTTTTAATTTTCTGGATAAATTTGATTGTTGCAAACCTAAAAGATTAGCTGTTTTTGAAATACAATAATCATTTAGTTTCAATTGAGTACTAAGATATTTAGTTTCAAAATCTAACTTTTTATCATTAAACAATTTTGTTTCAATCCAGAAATCATCATCAATTTCTCTTTTTTCTATGCTATGATGAGGGATTAAGTCATTCTTATCAATTAATTCCGAATCAATCAATATATATAATCTTTCAATTAGATTTTTTAACTCTCTTATGTTTCCCGGGAAATCCCACTGTTGTAAATACTCTAAAGCTTCGGTTGAAAAACTCTTTAATTTTATATTAAGTTCTGAAGAAAATTTTTGAGTAAAGTACTCTATTAAAATAGGTATATCATCTTTTCTTTCTCTTAAAGGAGGGCATATCACCGGCACTACATTTAATCTATAAAATAAATCTTCTCTAAAATTCCCATTACTAACCATTTCTTCAAGATTTTTATGAGTTGCAGCAATGATTCTTGTATCAACCTTAATTGTATTATTTGAGCCAACTCTTTGTAATTCTCCTTCTTGCAAAACTCTAAGTATCTTTGCTTGAGCAGATAAGCTCATATCTCCAATTTCATCAAGAAATAAAGTACCACCATCAGCTAATTCAATCTTTCCTTTTTTTGACTTTATTGCACCGGTAAAAGCTCCTTTCTCATAACCAAATAACTCACTTTCAACTAATTCAGAAGGAATTGCAGCAGAATTAAATTTTATAAAAGGTTGTTCTTTTCTTATACTCATATGATGCAAAGCATAAGCAAACAACTCTTTACCTGTTCCTGATTCCCCACGTATCAAAACGCGAGAGTTTGTTTTTGCAAGTTTTTTAATTAATTCTAAAGTGCTAAGTAATGCATCACTTTTACCAATAATCTTATAATGTTCAGCAAAATCTGTTTTTAGTCGTCTATAATCATTACGTAATTTATAAAAATCTAATGCATTTAAAACAGTTAATTTTACACGAGTTAAATTTAAAGGTTTTTCTAAAAAATCAAAAGCCCCAACCTTCATAGCTTGAACTGCTTCTCTAATACCGCTATGTCCGGAAATCATAATGACAGGAATATCAAACTTTTTATTCTTAATATCTTCCAAAAAATCTAAACCATTTTCGTCTTTAAGTTTAACATCTAAAATTATTAATTCCGGTTCAAAATCATCTAAAAGGCGATACGCTTCTTTACAAGAATTAATCCATTGAGTAGTATAACCTTCGTCATCTAAGATATTTTTTAAACTAATGCATATATTTTTTTCATCATCTATTATCAGAATTTTCACTTACTTCCTCCATAATCAATTCAAATTCTGTCCCTTCTCTCAATTTTGATTTTACTCTAATAATACAATGATTAGCATCACATAATTTTTTCACAAGAGCTAAGCCTAACCCGGTACCCTTACTTTTCTTTGTAAAATAAGGCTCAAATATTCGAGATAAATCCTCCTTAGCTATCCCTGAACCTTGATCGCGGATTTTTAAGACAACATAAGAATGAATTTTTTCTAAGCTAATAAAAATACTTGCTTCAGGAGAGGATGATTCAACAGCATTCTGAAAAATATTAGTTATTATCTGATAGAAATGAGTATTATCAAACTTTATCCGATGATTATCTTCTAAATTAATTTCTATAGAATATTTTTGTTGATAAGGTTTAATTATATCATTAATAGCATGAGCAGGATCAAAGACTGTTTGTGTTGGTTGTATATCTTTTGCAAAGGTAGAAAATGAAGTTACTAAATTTTGCAAATTATTAATTTCTTGGTAAACAAGCTGTAAGGATTCGGGAAATATATCATTAAATTTATTTAAATCAGAATAAAATTTTTCTTCCAATCTTTGCATAGTCAATTGAATTGGGGTTAAAGGATTTTTAATTTCATGAGTAAGAATCCTTGATAAATCTTTCCAGATTAATTGTTTTTGTGCTATTAATAGCTTCTGCTGAGTATTATCCAATTCTTTAGACATTTCATTAAACGAGTTAATAAGATTCTTTACTTCTTTTATACCGGAAGGTTTGATAAAAACATTAAAATCACCGGTTTTGATCAATTCAGAAGCCTTCTGAAGTTCATGTAATGGTTTAGTAAGCTTAGTAATAATTAAAACAAATACAATAACCGAGACAAGAAAGAGCGTAAAAAACATTAAAGAAGAATATAATCTGGATTCACTTTGTATAAGCTTAATACCGGCAAGAGTTTGAGCAATATTTGTTTTGAGAGTAGAAACCAATACCCTGTCTTGTTCAGTTTTCAATTCTAAATCCTTAAATATCTCTTCACTATCTCTTAATTGAGAAAAAGCGACTGCAACTTCATCCTGTTTTTTAGTATAATAATTATTTAAAATAGTTAAACTGGAAGCAAAAATAATAATAAAAATTATAATCACAAAAGCACTAAAACCCATTTTTCTTTTCATTTATACTCCCGTAAAAGCTATTTTTTTTGTAAGTGTTGGAGATTTTAATTTCCATAATAACATTAAATCCACTTCTTTCTTAATTGATGGAATATACAATTTTGGTAATGATGCCTTTAACTCAAAATCAAGTTCTTGAAACTCTGATAAGTCAACATCAAACTTTATCTTTATCTTAGATATCTCCTCAATCAAAAAATCATAATCATTAGTATAAAAAGTATAATCTTGGTTTTCCAAAGTTACTTCCCAATGTTCATTTTTGCTTATCCACCTAATATGATATTCAAATTCTTCTTTTGCAATCTTTAGCTTCTTTGAGGTAAGCTTTGTTTCAAAACAAATAGGGATATCTATTCCAGATAAAAATATCTCTTCAAAATCATTCTCAAAAGCATTTTCTATCTGACAATTAACTATAATATTTTGTTCTGAAACATAATAAGAAAATTTACCGATACGGGCATCGTTACCTGTATAACTGGTCATAAATAATAAACTCAAACCAAGCAAACCATGATAAACCTTATCAAAAAATGAACCTACCATAATCAATTCCCTTCTCAATTAACATAAAATCAAAACCTTTAGAAAAGTCAATATTTTTTTTATATTTATACATAATAAGTTTTATTGAGGATAGTTAAGGACCGTATTTTTAAAAGATTTTCTACTTAAATAATAAAATCTACAAACATAGACCGTAAGTAAGTATCGATTATGATATTAAAGAATATCTCTATAAAGATAAAAATTATAATAAAATTCTAATACACACACAGATAATACACAAAAACTTAAAAAAATTATTGACAAAAAGATGATAATAATTAAATGTATAAAAATGAAAAAACTATTATATTTAATAATTTATATATTTATATTATTACCTTTGTCTGCTGAAGAACTTAATCAACCAAAAATTGGATTAGTTCTTAGCGGAGGAGGTGCAAAAGGATTTGCACATATTGGTATGTTAAAAGTTATAGATGAGTTAAATATCGAAATTGACTATATATTTGGCACTAGTATGGGTGCAATTATCGGTGGTTTATATGCAAGCGGATATTCAGCTTTAGAAATAGAAAAAATAGTTACAAGGATAAACTGGGAGGATTTACTCACAGATAAAGTAGCTCGTAATGATCTTTATATTGGACAAAAGAAATGGTTACCTTCTTCTAATATCACGTTTAATCTTGATAAAAGATTCAAACCAAGCCTACCTCAAGGATTAATTATAGGCAATAATATCCATTTGCAATTCTTTTACGAAACGTGGCGAGTAGCTCATATAAATAACTTTTCACAATTACCTTTACCCTTTGTTTGCACCGGGACTAATTTAGAAAATGGATCACTAAAAATTTTCGAAAATGGCTCTCTTGCTGATGCTTTAAGAGCAAGTAGCTCCATTCCAAGTGTATTTATGCCTATGGAAATTAATAATCAATATTTTATAGATGGTGGAATTGCACAAAATTTCCCGGCGGATATTGCTGATCAATATGGAATGAACTTTATTATTGGACTAAAAAGCAATACTAAACTTTCAAAAGCTAAAGACTTAAAAAATATTGTTCAAATACTAAATCAAACTATCGGAATTGGTATGCAATATAAACAATCACCGGCAGAACTATTTGCTGATATTTTACTTTTCCCTGATACTGAACAATTTTCAACTTTAGAATTTGATAAAGCTCAAGAAATTATAGACATAGGCTACTATGAAGCTCTAAAGCATTATAACGAGCTTCAACAACTCTCAAAATTCAAACAACGAAAAAACCATAAATTTACTAACTATTTACCGGAAAAAATAGAATTCAAAGAGATTTCCATATTAAATAATAGATATTTAAGTAATTCTACTGTAGAAGACTACGTCGGACTAAAAATAAATCGATTATATTCAAAAGATGACTTAATTAAAAACTTTA
>JALNXV010000475.1 GCA_023230175.1 Candidatus Cloacimonadota bacterium | reverse complement strand
TGGCCGGCGACGAAGATCATGTGGATTCGCAAGCACAGGCCTGAGGTGTTTGGCAATGCAGATTGCTTCATGCTTCTGAAGGACTATGTTGTTTTTTATCTGACTTCCAGGAAGATTGCTGACAAGTCAATTGCAACCTTTTCTTTTTACTTTGATATCTTTAATGGCTGCTATTGGAAGAAGATGCTTGATTTCATAGGAATCAGCGAATCTCAACTGCCGTCTCTTTCTGAACCTTGCACTGTTGCAGGCACTCTCAATGAAAGTACTTCAAGGATTACCGGGCTTCCTTCTACTGTGAAAGTCAACATCGGAACGCTTGATCATTTTGCTGGAATGATAGGTGTCGGAAATGTTAGAGAAGGCGTGGTGAGCTATTCCACAGGAACTGTGATGGCTCTTGCAACCATCGCATCGAAATCGGTTGGAAGCAACTGCACTGTTGCTCTCCACTATGGGTTCATTCCAGGAACTCTTGTCATGCTTCCTGTTGCTGAAAGCGGAGGAGTCTGTCTTCAGTGGTACAGAGACAGGTTCATGAAAGGGGTTTCGTTCAAGAATATTGATATTGAGCTATCCAAGCGCCAAGAGAGTCTTCCGAATGATGTATTGTTTCTTCCGTACATAATCGGAACGAATGCCCCTGAATTCGACAAGGATGCACAAGGGGCTTTCTTTGGGTTGAGATTCGGTTCTGATGAATACGATCTTGCCTATGCTGTGATGGAGGGAGTAGCTCATCTGCTTAAGAAGAACTGTGACGAGATTGAAAAGAACCATACAAGAATCGAGTACATAATCGCTACCGGAGGCGGTGCGAAGTCTGCAATCTGGTGCCAGCTTCAGGCATCACTTGCCGGTGTTCCCGTGAAAGTACCTGAGGAGAAAGAGGCAGGCTGCCTTGGCTCGGCCATCATCGGTGCAGTTTCGGAAGGCGTGTTTCAATCATTTGAAGAAGCATCCCAGATTGTCCGTTTTTCAAAGTCTTACATGCCTGAGAAATCCAATAAGCTTGAACTCAAGCATAGGCAATTCAATGAGCTGTACAGAAGTGCTTTGAAAATCAAGGAAATGGACTGAATGCTTGTTTTCGTTTCCTCTATTATGATGTTCTTCGTAGGATTCGAAATGGGAAGCTTCCAATCGTCGGTTGTTGCTATTTCAACTGGATTCGGCCTGACTTCCTTGGGCAGCGGATTTCTTGTAGCAGCCCAATACGCAGGAATAATCATTTTTCCGCTTCTTTTCGGAAGGGTGGCGGACAAGAAAGGCAAGAAAATTGTCATGCTGGCCTTTTCTGCAATTTTTGCACTTGGCTGCATTCTTGCATCGATAGCTTCGTCTGTTGCAACCCTGATAATCGGGGTTTTCTTGATTGGTTCCGGGTACAGTGTTTTTGAAAGCGTAAGCAGTGCTGCAATGAGCGAGAAATACAAAGGCAATGGAGATCGGTACATCAACATTGCCCAAGCTATGCTGTGCATCGGTGCTGTGATTAGCCCTATTCTCAGTGGGTTCATTGATTCGTGGAGACCTTTGTTTGCTTCCTGTGCAATCGGCGCAGCAGTTTCATTCGCTGTGCTGCTTGCATCCAGAATCGATTCGATGAAGCAGCAAGCAAGACCTGCAAATCTTCTGGATTTCTCTCTTTTTTCAAGGTCGCATGTTTTCCTTATGCTGTTTCTAGCGATGCTTATGTATGTTGGTCTGGAAAATGGGATAGGATACTCTGCTGATTCGCTTTTCACCAATGTCTTGGGTTCTGCCACTTCATCCTCCAAAGCAATTTCATTCTACTGGGCAATGATGGCGGTTTCACGTCTTGCAAGCAGCTCATTCAGCCAGAAACCGTTTTCAGAGCTTCTTGTCCGTTTTGTTTCCATTGCATTGCTTTCTATAGGGCTTTCAATCTCAAGGAATCCTGTGATTTCCATTGTTCTTTGCGGAGCGATAGGATTCGCCTATGGTCCGATCTGGTCATTCCTTATGAATATGGCTGCCAATCAGTTTCCTGGCGAAGCAGGGAGCGCTGCAGGCATGATGAGTTCTGGGATAGGCCTCGGCGGTGCCCTGTTCCCGATTCTATTTGGGCTTCTTGCACAAATCTGGAGCATTATTACAGTTTTTTATGCCTTAGCTGTTATTTCGCTGATAGCTTTCCTGATTATCTGGAGGACTCGCTCACAGGCCCGATAGAGTTTGTAGGCATGAATTCTGTTCTGAGATTGATGTTCTGAACTGTTGTTATCGGAATCTGCTTTCGGATTTTTCGAAGAAGAAGGTTGAGTGATATGTTGACCTGATCCTTGATGTGGCAGTTCACTGATGAAATGACTTTTCCATTTCCGATGTTTCTCTGAGTGTAGTCTATTCCTGCAATCGAAATGTCTTCAGGAATCCGGTAGCCGGCATTCTTCAGGGTTTCGGCTGCACCTGCGGCTATGTCATCATATGCTGCGAATATCGCAGTTGGAAGGTCACCATGCTTCAGAAGGCGTTCTGCACAGTCATATCCGGCTTTCTCGAACCTGTAGTCGCTGACAAGATCAAAGGCTGGGTCAATCTTGAGCTTGTGTGATTTCATTGCGGCTTCGAAGTCCTGCTGTCTGTACCAAGTGTACTTTTCTCCCATGTAGGCGATTTTCGTATGACCGAGTTCAACTAACTTTGCAATTCCATCTGCGATTCCAACAGAGTCATCTACTGAGAGATGATCGAAAGCATGGTATTCGGTGCTTGGATAGGATATTCCAATC
>JALNXV010000474.1 GCA_023230175.1 Candidatus Cloacimonadota bacterium | reverse complement strand
ACATAAAATATTAAATACCTATCACTTAAGGTTTTGAGTGCAAGCAGGGATGCTCACACTACGTTAATTTTTGGACAACATCTAAAGAGATTAGTAAAAATTTCTTGACTAAAATAATTCTTAATATATACTGATATTGAGAGGTTTAAAGATGATAAAATATAAAGATATGTTTAAAAAAAGAGGAATAAGTAGAAATTTTGTAATATATTTCTTTACCAGTCTTATCTTAATCTTTTTTATTGTCTTTTTAATTCAATGGTATGCAATAAATTGGTTTGTTGATAGATATGAAAACGACAGAATCACTGATTCTTTAATAAAACTAAAAGCAAGTTTAAATGAATATAAAGATGAACATACAAATAACCTTCTAAAATTAAAAGATTTATATTTAAAAAACAAATATTCTTCTAAACCCGTTAATCAAATTATTAAGCAAAATATAAACTCTAATTCTGCGTTTTATGTTTTTGATAATAATGATCGTAAACTCTTAGGAGATGAATGGCAGTTTTTCACTAATCAAATAAAAAATATTAAACAAGCTAATGAATACTTTCTCATCTCAGATAAAACCAATATGTATAATGTTTCTTATAACCGACACAGACTAAAAAACTCTACTTTATATTATGATTTTTATTTAGTATCTTTGTATCGACAACCAATAAATACTATAATTAATTACAAAAGTTATACAATAGATAATCTCAAAAACTCTCCATATAAAACACAAAAATTGATATATGAAAAATTGATTAACTCTGAACATACTTCAGACATTATGATTTTACCAATTGACAATGTGTTAAGTTTAGGCCTGTTAATGCAGTACGATATAACTGCTAACCCTGCAATAGTTTATGTTTATAATTACCCAAGAGAAGTAAATCTTTTTTTTAGCAGATTTATGCTGCTTATTATCTTCATTCTATTAGCTTTAATGGTAATTTTAAGCACTGTCTCATCCACGATTATTTCCAAGAAAATATTTTTACCACTTTGGAATTTAATAGATAAGATGAAAACCATCTCAGAAAAACCCGAATTAATCTCCCCTCTTAATCAAAAGACCCATGGCGAAATATTACAAATTTATGAATACTTCAACAATATGTCCATAGCAGTCATAGAACATCAAAAACAATTAAATAAATCTTACGAATTACTTGAGAAAATAAATGTAGGTATATTTTCATTAGACAGTAATTTACGTATCAAACATTTTAATAAAGCACTAAGTCATATTTTAGAAACGAATAACTTAGATAAAGTTCTTATCTGTGATATTTTCCCTTGTATAAACAAAAAAATTTTTAATCAAAATTTAGAAATTGATATTTACTATTTAGACCATCTTGACAAGCAAGTCACCATATCCATTCATTCCTTAACCGAAAACAATCTAACAGAATATTTTGGCTTAGTCTATGATGTAACAGAAAAAAATGCTCAAGCAAAAATCAGACAATCTCTTGAGTTAGAACTAATCAGAATTAACAGACTAAGCGAACTCGGAAGACGGATTGAAGGCATAGTACATAATCTTAATACACCGTTAAATTCTATTATTGGTTTTGCACAGTTATTGTATGAAGACAACCCAAATTGTAATGACATAAAAAAAATAATTATTTCAGCTAAAAATATGTCATTAATCATCAAACAATTACTCCAAAAGACAAAAGATGATTCTATTGCAATGCCAATATCAATAAATATCAATGAGTTAATTAAACAAGAGCTTTCCTTTTGTACTCACGATTTAATGTTTAAACATAACGTAATACTTGACTTACAATTATCAAAAAATATTCCACAAGTTTATCTCGTTTATGGAGATATATCTCAAGTGTTTCAAATATTTTTTAATAATGCAATAGATGCAATGATGAATATCAAAGATAAAAAATTATATATTAAAACATTTACTGAAAATAATAAAATAGCTTTTTCAGTAAAAGATACCGGTATAGGTATCAGTGATAAAAACTTACATCAAATCTTTGAAATTGGCTTTTCAACAAAAGCCCTCACTACAAGATCAGGATTTGGATTAGGTTTACCCCTCGCAAAAGCAATTATTGAAAAATTAAATGGTGAAATAAAAATCATTACTGAGGAATGTAAAGGTGCAGAATTTATTGTTTATATACCATTATCTAATTAACGTTGTACAAGCATCCCTGCTTGTACCATTTAACGTTGCATTATGACGATGCGTATATTTTTGATGAAATTAATTAGTTGCTCCTACGGTGTTGTAAGGGCTTTAAGGCAATCCTATACCCATGGCTTACGCCATGGGCTATTAAAGGCTGACACCTACGGTGTTGTAGATGTTGTGCAAGCATCCCTGCTTGCACCATTATTCAAATCAATTCAATGCTACAAACAAAGATATTTGCAGAACATTAAGCATCAGAGATGCGTACCTTTAATAGCCAGAAATGTAATGATAATTAATAAATACTCAAATGTCAGTTTGAGAATCAATATTAAGCATCAGAGATGCATACCATTAATAGCCAGAAATGTAATGATAATTATTAAATACTCAAATGTCAGTTTAAGAATCAATATTAAGCATCAGAGATGCGTACCTTTAATAGCCCGGTGCGTCAGCACCGGGAATAAATATACACCCCCCACCCCCACAGCTCCATAGGAGCACACAAATAATCAGGAGGATAAATGCCAAATACCTATGCACAAATTTATATTCATTTAGTTTTTTCTGTTAAATGCAGATACA
>JALNXV010000472.1 GCA_023230175.1 Candidatus Cloacimonadota bacterium | reverse complement strand
AGCTGCGGACAGTGCTTTCATTAGGCCGGAGGGTAAAATCAGAAGCGATTCAGTTTGTCAAAGACAATGGTGTTCAGCTTGGAAAGTTTGTCAGCTATGGAAATCTTCAGAAGAACAAGCCTGAATTCTGGATCAATCCAGTGGCAAGCCTTGTTTCCAAGGATTGGTTCATTGTACTCAACAACAATGAAGCATCAGAACTGGTAGTACTTCGGATTCCTGGTGATTCTTTGCATGTTGGAGAGGATAATGGCTTGGTTCTTAGGTCTGATAAACCACAGTACATCGACTTGAACATCAACAAGGACACTCTGGTTGATCGAAAGAGCAATGTTGATTTCTCAGGATTCGTTATCAAGAAGATTGAGTACTAAACAGGAAAGAAGCGGCATTAGTTAACGTCTGATAAGGGATCAAGGATACTTCTAGCAAATGTTACAGCATTCGTTAGATCGGTTCTCCAGTTTGGAGAACCCTGATACCACATTTCTGTTACATACCTTCGTACTCCAAGGTTGTATATCTGAGAAAGAAGTGTCTTGAAATCCACACATCCGGTTCCAAACAGCATGTTGCGATACTTGCCTGGTTCCGTTTCCTTTATGTGGGCTGCAGCAATATGTCCCTTTCCTGAATTGATGTCATCAAAAATTGAAGTCTTGTACTTTATTGCCGCATTGTTCAGATTTCCGATGTCAGGATAAACCTGCAGATACGGGGAATTGATTTCTGCTACATATTTCATGGCTTTTCCTACGGTATCCATGAAAGGAGTTTCCATCGTTTCAAAGGCGATGATGATTCCATCTTTTGCTGCCATATCCGATGCGATAGCCAAATTCGATTAGAAGCGTCTAAGAGTATCAGGAGTTGATTGCTCATAAAATACGTCATAGCCTGCCAATTGTATGATTGGAATTCCCACTTGAGCTGCAAAATTGATTGTTTTTCTCATCAGTTCAAGCGGAACAGAACTGTCAAGGCCGAAAGGGAAACGACGCTGTGCACTGAAGCATATGGATCCAATAGAAATGCCATGATCAAAGGCTGATTCGGATAGCTTTCTGATTTCGCTGTCTGTCCAGTTTAGACGATCCATCCTTTTGTTCGATTCGTCGATGCTTAATTCGATATAATCATAACCGGATTCTTTAACAGCAGTGAAGCGCTGATCCCAGGTCAGTTCCTCAGGAGCGGCCTTTTCATACATTCCTAGTTTGTATTTGTGTTCCATAAGATTACCTTCTTTTTTTCATGTCAGTGACTGATGCTGGTCCAGATTGGATCAAGAGTATCAAGGAGCTTCTTGTATACACCAAAACGTTCATCATAGAAGTCTTTCTTGCTTGGATCCGGCATGACAATTCCACTGCTTTTTGACATTTTATCTGTGACGCTTTCATAATCCTTGTAATCGCCAGTGGCAACTCCTACGCACATTGCGCATCCAAGAGTTCCGGTTTCAACAACGTTGACTGTCTCTATTGGTATCTGGGTGATATCTGCGAACATCTGTACCCATGGCTTTGAGTTTGCTGCGCCTCCAGCCAACCTGATGCTAGGAGTTGGCGTTTTCTTTCCTGACAGGAGTTTCTCAAGGTGGTAGCGGTGGGAGAATACAACTCCTTCGAATATGCTCTTTAGCAGGTGCTTTCTTTCCTGGTAATAGGACATGCCTATGAAGCATGATTTAGCATATGGGTTGGCGTTGCTCGCCATTATGAATGGGAAGAAGAAAGGATAGAATTCGCCATCAGGAATGCTTGAAACCTGCTTGTCGATTTCCTGATAAGGGTTCTTTCCATCTTGCTTGCATTGCGAATAGAATTCAGGCATCATCTTTTTCACCCACCACTCAAGATTCACTGCGGCAGTTGGGCTTGATTCTTCTTCAAGGTAATACATGGGATCGCAGAAGATCGAATTCATGGCGATCTTGTGATTTCCTATTGGTTCTTTGCTCAGGAATTCATTCATAGACCATGTGCCGGCTATCATGCAGATGTGCTCTGTGTCTGCAACATGAACAGCTATTGCACAGGCATCTATATCAAACATGCCTCCGAAGACTGGAGTGCTTTCATTAAGCCCGGTGGCTTTTGATACTTCTGCAGTGATTCCGCCACAGAAGTCAGTCGATGATACAAGGGGAGGCAGCTTGTCCATGAATTCGGCTAAGCCGAAGTCATCGAGCAGTTCTCTGTCATAGTTTCTTGTGTTGAGATTCACAAGATTTGCACCAGAGTAATCGGTGAGTTCTGCTTTTGCAACTCCAGTAAGCGTGTATCGTACATAATCCTTGCATTCAAAGATCCACTTGAGGTCTTTCAGTTCGTTTGGATTGTTCTCCTTGAGCCATGTCAGAAGGCATACCGCTTGAGGAGCCATTATCTTCTGATATGTTTTCTTGTAGATTTTTTCAGCTACTCCATTGCTGTTCCAGCGATCAACGATTCCTTGGGCTCTTGTGTCACCGGATAGTATGCCATTGCTGCAAGGTGTTCCGTCATTCGAGACGAGATAAAGTCCTTTGCCATGCCCACAGATTGCAATTCCTGAAATCTCAGATGGGTTGATCCGGCTTTGTTCCAAGACTTTCTTTAGAAGAAAAAGATTGACTGCTTTTGTTTCATTCATATCAATCTCGACCATTCCTGATTGAGTAGATATTACCTGAGTGCTTTTCTGTGCCAATGCAATTTGATTGCCGTCTTGTGTGTAGATTGCAGCTTTTATGTTTGTTCCGCCATTGTCAAGGC
>JALNXV010000473.1 GCA_023230175.1 Candidatus Cloacimonadota bacterium | reverse complement strand
GGACGCTCTTCTTCGAACTTCCACAGAGTCAATGATTCCTCTTCCAGGACTGCACTGCCCTTTGTGCCGCATATTTCGATTTTCTTAAGGAAGCCTGGGTAAACAGCTGTGGATCCCTCAATTACTCCGATGGCTCCATTTTCGAATTTAAGAACTGCAGCAGCAGTATCCTCAACTTCAATGTTCTTGTGCCCGAGCAGGCCTGTGACTCCGCTGATTTCGCAGACTGGGCCGCCGAACCATTGAAGCAGGTCAATCGCATGTATGCTCTGATTCATCAATGCACCACCACCGTCGAGCTTCCATGTTCCTCGCCAGCCGACCGAGTCATAATACTCCTGGCTGCGATACCACTTCACCTGGGCATTGCACAAAGTAAGCTGCCCGAAGCGTCCCTGCTCAATGGCATTCTTAACAAGCCTTGAGGCTTCCATGTATCTTGACTGGAACACTCCTGCAAGCATTACATGATTCGCCTTGGCTGCCGAAATAAGCTGGTCTATGCGTTCAGGAGTGACTTCCATAGGTTTCTCAATTATCACATTCTTGTGTGCATTGATGGCATGGAGAGCCACTTCAAGGTGCGCTCCGCTTGGAGTTGTAACAGTCACGACATCGATTTCGGGATTGGCCAGAAAACCCTCAAGCTTGTCATAAGGCCTCACCCCGCTCTTGTCCTTGCAGAATGCTTCGGCTTTTCCAGGAACCATGTCAAATCCAGCGACAAGATAAGCATCATCAAGAGATGCAATGGCTTTTGCATGAAATGACGATATCATTCCAAGACCGATGATTCCGAATCCATACTTTCCGTTCTTCATATCATACCCCTTTTGATTCAATTCGAAGCCGGCATCAGCTGGCGTACCAATTCATCCTTTATGAATCCCATGGCAGCGCCAAGCGGATCATATTCGCTCAAGTCCTTGTCCAGGAACTGAAGCTCGACACCTTTTGCATAGCTTGGAGAAATGCTGTCGATTTCGCCTCTGAGCTCCTGCCGGACAAACATGTTCATCGTGAAAGGCCCGTAAAAGAGGACAAGATCTGGGCAGAATATCCGATAGACCATGCTCATTGCCTGGCTAAGGGTTCCAATTGCCTCTTTCATCACCGGATCGCTTTCAAAATGGGCTTTGGAAAGCAGCCGTCCAAGATCGGTTTCGTTCTCCGGCACAGCTCCAAGCTTCTGCCTGAGATAAGGCATCAGAGCCCATCCGGAGGCTATTGTCTCAACGCAGTCGAACTCGCCGCATTTGCATTTCAGATGTTTGGGGTTCTGCACCTTGGTGTGGCCGATTTCAGCAAAGCTCCCGAACTTGGAATGGAGCACCATGCCCTGATGGGAATAGGCTCCGCCGATTCCGAATCCCCAGTGGACAAGGAAGATGTTCTTGTCCTTGTATCTCTTGTTTTTACCGACAAGTGCAGCAAGCTCGGATTCAAGCTTCTGATCAAGGCTCAGCGGCAGCCCGTAGCGTGCTTTCACAGGAGAGAAATCATAATCAGAGACTCCTGGCCATCGTGAATTGAAAGTCCATTTCTGCTCAGTGATATCACTGAATCCAGGAAGCGAAAGCCCGATTCCTGTTATTGTCTGACTCGAGGAAACCCGAGAAGAAATCCGGTCGATCAGGTCAAACAATGACTTCTGGAATTCTGCATTCCCAGTATCAGGTCCAAGCTGAATCGAATGGCGAAGATACAGCTTTCCATTCATGTCCAGAGCTGCACCGCTGAGCTTGTCGGACTCAACCCATATCCCAATGCTTACCAGCTTGCCAGGATTTGCTCTAAGAAGGATTTCCGGGCGTCCCTGCTTTGAACTCCGAACAGGCTGTCCTTCCAGGACAAGACCTTGGTTGATAAGTTCCTGCACCTGCATCGTGATGTTGTTAGGCCTCACCTTGTAGATCTGATTCAAACGCTTGCGTGTCGTCTCTTCGCCGTTTACGATTGTCTCGAATATCGAGGCCTTCTCAACGGCTTTCTGAGAGTAACCATATGTCTTGAAGTATTCTGAAATCGAAAAATCCACCAGCGAGCTCCAACTTTTATGCTATTCTAGCAGGCTGGCGCTGTCAGCATCAAGATACAGCCTTGCTTGCGGCCTTGTCTGAAGGATGCTTGCCGGACATTTCTCGCTCACAGGACCTTCGAGCATGTTCTTCACGGCAGGAGCCTTGAGCTTAGTAGGAACAATGCAGAAATGGTATGCGGCAGCCATAAGCCCTGGAATTGTGACAGTGAATGCCTGTTTCGGGACATCATCGAAAGTCGGAAAACAGCCGTCATGAACCTGCTGCATTCGGCACACATCATCGAGCTTAACAGTCTTCACGTATTTCTTGTCGTGAAAGTCAGCCACATCAGGATCATTGAATGCTATATGCCCGTTCTCCCCGATTCCCATGAACACGACATCAGTCTGGTGAGCCTTGAGAAGCTCTGAATAGCGTTCGGATTCCTTCTCTGGGTCGGCCTGCCCATCAAGCAAGTTGACTGTCTTGAATGGAACCTTGTCGAATATTGCATTCTTCAGAAAGCCGCTGAAAGAGGCATGGCTTCCCTGCTTCAGACCCACGTAATCATCCATATGGTAGGCATTGATCCTCGTCCAATCGATTGTCCTGTCCGCAACAAGCGCTTTCAGGAAATCATTCTGCGATGGTGCAGCAGCAAAGATGCAGTTTATCTCAGGTTTGCGTGACAGCAAGCTTCTTATGCATGTGGCTGCATCCTTGGCAGCAGCCTCTCCC
>JALNXV010000066.1 GCA_023230175.1 Candidatus Cloacimonadota bacterium | reverse complement strand
TAAAAATAATTATTGACATTTCTATTGAAATATTTGAGTTTGTAAAAAAAAAATCAAGAGGTTGTAATGAAAGAAATTATTATTGATGGTAATTCTTTGACTTTAGAACAAATTTATGAAGTCGCAGTTAATCACGTAAAAATTAAATTATCAGAAGATTCCAAATTGAAAGTAAATAAATGCAGAAAATTTGTTGATAAAATTATTTCAGAAAAAAAGATAGTGTATGGCTTAACTACAGGCTTTGGAAAGTTTGCAAATATAACAATTCCTGTAGAACAAATTGAAGAATTACAAGAAAATTTGATACTAAGTCATGCTACAGGAGTAGGTCAATTGCTTCCTAAAGAAGAGGTGAGAGCTATTCATTTATTAAGAATTAATGTCTTAGCAAAAGGCTTTTCCGGTATAAAATTAGAGACTCTACAAACTTTAATAGATATGTTAAATGCAGGGATTCATCCTTGTATTCCTGAAAAAGGCTCTGTAGGAGCAAGTGGTGATTTAGCCCCTTTATCACATCTCGCTTTAGTCTTAATAGGGTATGGAGAAGCTGAATATAAAGGTGAAATTATGTCAGGTGATAAGGCAATGAAATTGGCTAATATTAAGCCGGTGAAATTAGCGGCTAAAGAGGGATTAGCTTTAAATAACGGCACTCAAGTTATGACGGGAATAGCTTCTTTAGCCCTATTACGTGCGGAACAGTTATGTAAGGTAGCTGATATTACTGCTGCTATGAGTGTTGATGCATTATTAGGCACTCCGACAGCCTATGATAGTTTAATTCATAAAGTAAGACCACATCAAGGACAAATAGAATCAGCTCAAAATTTAAGAAATTTATTAAAAGATAGTAAGTTAAGACAGTCTCATGAACAATGTGAAAATGTTCAAGATGCTTATAGTTTGAGGTGTACACCTCAAGTTAATGGTGCTACAAGACAAAATCTTAAGCACATTCGTCAAGTTTTAGAAGTTGAAATAAATTCAGCAACAGATAATCCATTGATATTTCCTGATGAAGAAAAAGTTTTATCCGGTGGTAATTTCCATGGTGAACCGATAGCTTTTGTTTCAGATTTATTAGGTATATGTGTCTCTGAGCTTGGTAATATTGCAGAAAGAAGAGTAGAACAATTATTTAATCCTGCTTTAAATCGTAATTTAAATGCATTTTTAGCTCCAAGACCAGGTTTAGATTCCGGTTTTATGATAGCTCAGCTTACAGCTGCATCTTTAATTTCTGAAAATAAAGTTCTTGCACATCCTTCATCAGTAGATTCGATTCCAACCTCAGCTAATCAAGAAGATCACGTAAGTATGGGAACTATTGGTGCTGTAAAAGCAAGAAATATTATTAACAATACAGCTTATGTTTTAGGTATTGAACTTATGGCAGCAAGTCAAGCTTTTGAAATGCGTAATATACCTTCATCGCCGGTTTTGGATGATGTTCATAAAGAATTTAGAAAGATTGTTGCTAAACTTGAAAAAGATAGAATCATATACAATGATATTGAAAATGCTAAATCATTTGTTGAAAGTAATAAAATTATTGAAACAGTATCAAAGCATTACAGTTTAATATAATATGAAAATACTTTTTCATTTTTATACTCCTTTTGTTTTATTATGCATGGTCTTGATGGCCATGCTTTCTTCATGTGCATATTATAATACTTTTTATAATGCTCAAAAATATTTTGAATCAGCACAGGAGAAACCATTAACTTCAAACGGCAGACCAAATTCTCAAGCAATTGAGGAATATAACAAAGTAATTCGTAAATGTGGAGTAATTCTTACTGAATACAAAGATTCAAAATGGGTTGATGATGCCTTGTTTTTGTTAGCTAAATCACTATATTATAGAGGAAACAATCAGATTCAAGCTTTAGAAAAATTTGAAGACATACAAAATTTCTATCCTGACAGTCCATATTTAGCCGAATCAATAATTTATTCTGCTAAGATTAAATTTGAATTAAATAAAAAGCAAGAAGCCTTTACTACTTTAAGAGATTTTATTCAAAATGTTGAATATAAAGAATCTCATCCAAAAGCATTAATAGAGTTATCAAATATGTTTTTATCTGAAAAAGATTATTTACAAGCTCAAACATATTTGACTATGTTGATTACTAAGTATCCTGATAGCAAAGATTTTGCAGAGGCATATTTAATGCTTGGTAAAACCTATTTGGATAACGAAAATTATAATGAATCTCTAAATGTTTTTTTACAATTAAATAAGTCAAAGGTCTCAAAAAGATATTTGTTAGATGCAAAATATTTTATAGCTTTAAGTTATTTTAATTTAGCTGATTATCAGAAAGCTTATGACTATATTAAGATTTTAGAAAAACAAGAATTTCGCACTGATAAATTACAAGAACAAAATGTATTATATGCAAGAGTTATCGCTGAAATGGGTAGGTATGAAGATGCAATAGAAGCACTTGAGACTATTGTAACTAATAATGCAAAAACTCCAATTTCAGCAGAAGCTATGTATTATATAGCAGAAATATATTTCACAAAACTGCAAAATTATGAAGAAGCTGTTGATGCTTATAATAATGCTCGAAAAGAATACAATAGATCTGAATTTGCAGAAAAAGCAATCACTCGGAGTTCTGTTGTTAGTCAAATTATGCAATATCATAGACATAATACGGACGTTGATGCAGAGCAATTAATTGCTGAACAATTTAAATTAGCTGAGTATTTCTTATATATTCTAAATCAACCTGATTCGGCAATGGCTATTTATAATAGGATTCCTGAACAAAGAAATTATATTATTACAAAAATAGATTCTTTAAACTCGTATTTAGATTCATTATTTATAATTCAAACCGATACAGTTAATGATACAGTATATAGTTCTGTTGAAGATAGTTTATCTACTAACTCAAAAACTACTGAAAATGATAGTACTACAGTTAAAATAGAGAAAACACAATCATCTATTAATCTCTTAAATAATGATTTAGAACAATATAATACGCTTTTTATTCCTCAAACTGAATTTATCAAAGCAGTTTTATATAATCAAGTGTATAATGATAGTGTTAAAGTAAATGAGAGTTTTAATTATTTGAAAGCAAATTATCCGGATAATAGATTTACTGAGTCATTAAGAGAATATTTAAATGGCGAAAATGTTAGCTATTTAACTCAATATGAAAAAGAAATCAGAAAAATACATAGTGATGTTATGTCGATTTATCCGGATAGTATAGAGATAGTAATACCTCTATTAGATTCTTTGTCAAGATTAGAAATTAATGATTTAAAAGAAAAGGTTTTATATACTTTAGGCTTTATTAATTATTATGATTTGAAGGATACATTAAACGCTAAGCCATATTTAGATACCTTGTATCATCATTTTCCTTCCGGTGAATATACTGTTTTTGCAAGGAATTTTTATGATGGCAAGTATTTTATTTTTAACGATCGATTACCTTTTATTTTAGAGGAAATTAGAAATAATGAGGCTTTAAAAGATTCTTTGAAAGATACATTAAATATAGAAGTAGAAAATCAGAAAAGTCAGATTGATAGCATTGATGTTATAGATTTAGAACATACTGAAACACTTAAAGATACCCTAAATAAAGCATCTGACGAATTTATAATAGATAACGATGAATAAAAGTAATTTTTTTTTAAATCAAAATACATATTTAAAATTGATTTGGGTGTTTTTATCTTTGTTCTTAATATTTTTATGGAGAAATCATAATTTATATTTGATATTGTTTTTTAATATAATATTTTTATTGCCACAGGTCTCAATATTGGTTTTCTTTTTTAAAACAATAATTAAGTTTTCGTTTTTATGGATTTCATATTTGATTATGGGCTTGGTTTTTAGTATTCCTTTTTATACACAAATAAATTTTCTCATTAGTTTTCTATGTATGTTGCTAATATCGATTTTTTGTTTAAAAAGTTTTGATTTTGAGGGAATTAGTAAAGATTTTAGATTACATAGTAGTCAAAGTAATAATTCAATAATTAAATCAAAGTTTTTATCTCTTGTCTCACTTTTTATTTTGATTCAGTATTTTTTTGAAGTTTTCAAGAGCAAAATGTCAGAATTTAAAAAAACTAATCTAAAAGTTAATAAGCTATCTATTGGGTATTTAGAAAGTATTATCATACAAGTTAAAGATATTATTGAGGTTTTTTATGGTAAAATTCCTCAATATATTAATAGATTTGAAAATGAAGTTTATTCAAATGTAATAAGTAATAATAAAGAGATGCAATTATCAGTATCTTATTCTTTCTTTAGCTTTCATAATTTATATTTGTATTATTTTATTACTCTTTATGTTTTATTAGTTTCTGTTTGATTGACTAAATGAAAAGAATTGCTTTAAAAATAGCCTATGATGGGAGTTGTTTTTATGGATGGCAAACTCAAGTAATTACACCTACAGTTCAGAATACAATAGAACAAGTTTTTAGTAAAATTGCTAAGACTAATATAAAGATTATAGGTTCCGGTAGGACTGATACCGGAGTTCATTCAAGCTCTCAAATAGCTCATTTAGATTTTCCTATTGATATGAATAAACAACAAATAATCTTAGCTTCAAAATCTCTTTTACCAAAGTCTATTCAAATTCTGGATGTAGCTATAGTAGATGATAATTTTAATGCACGATTCGATGCTATTGAGAGAACATATAAATATATTATTACTAAAAAACAAACACCATTTAATTATAGATATAAAAGTTTTTTCCCGAAATATAATATTAATCTTGATGTATTTCAACAATGTGCAACATATTTTGTTGGATTGCATAATTTTACTTCATTTTCCAAACCAAATCCTGAAGTTAAAAATTATGAATGCGATATACATAAATTAGATATATATGAAGTAGATAATGACATTATTATCGAGATATCCGCAAATAGGTTTTTACATAATATGGTTAGAAGGATTGTTGGTGCAATGATAAGTGTGTCTCATAAAAATCTAAAACCTGAGATAATAAAAGAGTGGATTGATATGAAAAAACACGAACAAAAGAATTTTTTTACTGCCTTACCAAATGGTTTATATTTAACAGAAGTGTTGTATCCGGAAAATTGTTTAAAATTCGATAAAAGTTGAGTAATATTTTTTAGTACAAAGAGATATGAAAAAATAAATTTTTAAAATTTCAATGAGTTAGCAAAAAAAAAATCTTGACAGTAAAACGAATTTTAAAAAATATACTACTTATAATTATTATATGAATTAGGAAGGAGATTCAAATGACAAAAGCAGATTTGGTAAAAGAAATTTCCGGTGAAACTGGCATTATTCGTAAAGATGTCGCTATTGTCGTAGATGCTTTATTACAAACTATTAAAGAAAAAATGAAGACAGGTAACCACATAGAAATTAGACATTTTGGTACCTTTAAACTCAAAGCACGTAAACCTCGTACCGGTAGAAACCCTAAAACTAACGCTACTGTACCTGTTCCTGAAAGAGTTGTGCCAACATTTAAATTCTCTCGTGAATTTAAAATGGACATTGTAGATAACGTAAAACCTAATCAACTTGAAGATTAATTGGAGGATGAATGCCTTGCGGTAAAAAAAGAAAAAAACACAAAATTTCTACTCACAAAAGAAAAAAAAGACTTAGAAAAAATCGTCATAAGAAAAAATAGTAAATAATTATTATGGATTATTCTTTACTGGACTCAGTAGCTAAGAATATTCGCAAAAAGATTATTGAATCAATATATATTGCCGGTTCCGGTCACCCCGGTGGATCATTGTCTGCCGTGGAGATTGGAACCGCATTATATTTTAATTTAATGAATCATAACCCTAAAAATCCAAATTGGGAAGATAGAGATCGTTTTATTCTTTCAAAAGGTCATGCTGCCCCTTTATTATACTCCTTATTGTCTGAAGCAAAATACTTTTCTGAAAATGAATTATTTAAGCTAAGAAAACTCAATTCGTCCTTACAAGGTCATCCTAACTCCCTAAAATGTCCCGGGGTTGACATTTCTACAGGCTCATTAGGTCAAGGATTATCAATTGCTTGTGGAATGGCTATGTTTGCAAAAATGAACAACAAAGATTTCTATATTTATTCTTTACATGGAGATGGTGAACTTAATGAGGGTCAAATATGGGAAGCTCTTATGTTTGCAGGTCATCATAAATTAAACAATATGATTGCTTTTATTGATCGGAACCTTTTACAACTTGATGGAAAAACTGAAGAAATTTTGCAACTTGAACCTCTCAAAGATAAGTTTATATCTTTTGGTTGGAATTGTTTATGTATTGATGGTCATAGCTTTAAAGAAATAATTGAAGCAGTAAATAATGCTAAAAAATGTAAATTACCTACAGCAATTATTGCAAAAACCATCAAGGGAAAAGGTGTTTCTTTTATGGAAAACCAAGTCGGATGGCATGGAAAAGCACCCAATAAGGATGAACTCCTTAAAGCCATAAAGGAAATTGATACTTTATGAAGACTTTTAAAAAAGGCGAGGTCTTGCCAATAAGAGATGGATATGGCAAAGCATTATTACACTTAGGGCAAACTAACCCAAACGTAATCGTTTTAGATGCTGATTTAGCCAAATCTACTCGTTCGGATTGGTTTGCAAATACTTATCCTAAAAGGTTTATTGATGTTGGTATTGCTGAGCAAAATATGGTCGGGATTGCAGCCGGTTTAGCTTTATGTGGGCAAATTCCTTTTGTTACTACTTACGGAGTATTTATAGCCGGAAGAGCTTTTGACCAGCTGAGAAATACTGTTTGTTTCTCGAATCTAAATGTAAAAGTTATTGGTTCTCATGGGGGGATTTCTGTAGGACCTGATGGTGGTTCACATCAAGCTATTGAAGATATTGCTTTAATGAATGTTTTGCCAAATATGCAAGTATTTTCTCCTGTTGACGCAGTTGAGGCTTATCAGATAACTCTATATGTAGCAAGTATTAATTCGCCTGTTTTTATTAGATTAGCTAGAGAAGCAACCGAAATTGTTTTAAATGAAGATTATTTATTTCATCCTGGGAAAATGAATTACTTGCATAAAGGTGACGATGCTTATTTAATTTCTCATGGTACGATAGGTGTCGAATGTTTAAAATCAGCTCAAAAATTAAAACAATTTGGTATCAACGTTTCAGCTATAAATTGCTCGTCAATAAAACCTTTTGATAATGCTGAATTATTAAATATAGCAAAAACAAATAAACCAATTTTTATTGTTGAGGAACACTTACAAGCCGGTGGATTAGGCTCTATTATCTCAACATTTTTAGCTCAACATTATCCAAGAAAATTATATTTTTTGAATCTTGGAGATTGTTTTGGTGAATCCGGGAATCCCGATGAATTACTTGATAAGTATAATTTATCCGTAAATAAAATTACGGACTTTATCAAACTTCAAATAGATAAATAAAGGTTATTAAATATTATCAGATATTATCTTATGTGATTTCTGTTTAAGATTTATAGTATATTTATTATATGCTATTTAAGTTTTTAGTGTACAAAACTGTGCAAGGTTCATAATCATAACATAAAATATGCAAAATCAGGTCATTCTGAGCATCAGTAAAAATATAAAAATCATAGCCTTAGATTTTAGAGGTTGTTTCAAAATACAAAAAAGTTCTACAAGCTTCCAGCTTGTAGTTTCGTAAAATATTAAATACTTATTACTTAAGGTTTTGAGTGCAAGCAGGGATGCTCGCACAACATTAATTTTAGGACAGCCTCTGAATTATGTGGCTAAGATTTTTGTTGATTTTGCAAAGCCTCGTACGATACTTGTGCAACTTAATGATTCATCAGCTTTAATGCCTTTTAAAATTTTATTAAACAAAAAAAATCCCTGCATTATAATCATATAACTATTAATAAATCTTTAAATAAATAATAGGAGACCTCCAAGATGCTTTTTTCCATCCTGGAGGTCCCTTGTTGTTTATTAGTAGTTATTAGATAAAAAACTTGATTAATTTTTGAATAAATTTGTTTTTCATTTTATTCATCATCCATGATTCGGCAATTCTTTTATTCATTAATGAGATAGTTGGGAATGAATGTTGAAGCATCATAATATCAAAAAGTTTAATGTTTTTTTGTATTGCTAAAGCCCATTCGTGAATCATTTCACTTGCAGCTTCACCTACGATGGTAGCTCCATAAATTTTGCCTCTTGAATCGGTAATGACTTTAACAAATCCTTCAGGTTTACCATCTGCAATTGTTCTTCCGTAATTTTCATAATATTCTTTTATTATCTGAAATTTTAATCCTTTTTGTATTGCTTCTTTTTCAGTAAGGCCTACTTGTGCAACTTCAGGTTTTGTAAATACAGACCATGGAACTACAAATTTTGAGTTTTTCATTTTAAATGGTAGGGGATTTATTGCATTCATAAGAGCTATCATCCCTTGATGCATTGCGGCGTGAGAAAATAGTGAAAGACCATTACAATCACCTATAGCATAAACATTTTTTATATTGGTTTGCATATTGTCATTAACAATAATACCTTTTTTGTTATATTTAATTTTGGCATTGTCTAATTCTAATGAAGCTATGGCAGGTTTTCTTCCTGCAGCTACAAGAAGTTTGTCTGCTTCTAAAATACCTGCAGAAGTATATAATTTTACTCCTGATTCGGTTTTTTCAGCTTTTTCAATTTTTGTATTGTTTAAAACTTTAATACCTTCTTTTTCGAAAGCTTTTTGAAGTTCTAACCCTGCATCTTCATCACCTTGTGGCATAAGGTGTTTGTCTATTTGAACAATTGTCACTTGTGAACCTAAGCGTGTAAAAGCTTGTGCCATTTCACTTCCTATTGCTCCTCCGCCTATAATTAAAAGTGACTTAGGAATTGATTTCTGTTCAAACATATTTAAATTTGTTAATTCGTCGATGTCTTTAATGCCGGGTATGGGAGGGATAAAAGGTTCCGTGCCGGTACCAATAAAAATATGTTTTGCGGTATAGGTTTTACCATCAACTTCGATAATTTTTTTATTAACAAATTTTGCATTACCTTTTTGGAGGACAAAATCAACTTTATCAAACATCTTCATTGTTTTTGGACCACTAATATCATTAATCTTATCTCTAACTATTTGTAAAGGATCGTTAATGCTTGGTTTTTCTGTTAGATTAAGCCCGAAATCTTGTAGTGTACAAGCATTTTTACAAGCTTCCCCGGCTTTTAATAGTGCTTTACTCGGAATACATCCATAATTTAAACATTCTCCGCCAACTTTATGTGATTCTATAGCTAAAACTTTTAATCCCATAGCAGTACCCATTGCAGCTACTGCCATCCCTGCAGGACCAACACCGATAACAAGTAAATCATATTTTTTCATTCTTATCAACTCCATACATTTTTACTTTATAGTATAAACTATTTTTAGGTAAATGCAAATATTTTTTTATATGACAATTAAATTAATTTTTTCATAGGTTTAGAATTATGAGGTTTAAGAAAGTATAATATTAAATATTTTAATGTTAGGTTAAATATATTAATTATTTCTTGACATTTTTATTGATTAAATTTAATTTGTATTTAAGGAGATAAATGATGATAAAAAAGAGTTTAGATGTTTGTCCTGCGTGTAACGCTAAATTGATAATTAAAGAATATGAGTGTCCTCATTGCAATGTTACTATTAGAGGTGAGTTTCAAAATTCAGTCTTTAACAGGTTAAATGCTGAGCAATTGGAGTTTGTGAAAGTCTTTATTTTAGCACAAGGTAATATTAGAGAAGTTGAGAATAAATTAAAAATATCTTACCCAACAGTTAAAAATAAATTAAACGAATTGATAAAGATTTTACAACAATTGGAAATAAAACATAAAAAGGAATCAGTTATAAATATTCTCGAAGAATTAGAAAATGGTTTCATTAATATTGCAGAAGCCATTGAGAAGATTAATCACAAAAAAAAGGGGATTTAATATGAAAAACGTTGAACAAAATTTCTGTCATAATGTACAACTTACTGAGGGAACTGAGATTTGTGTACATTCTGATATTTTTAATATTACTGTAAAGCAATCAGAAACTGATGATTTAGTAATTTCTGGTAGTTTTAAATGTCAATCCGGTAATATGACAGGTAATGTCGAAGGTAAACTTGACCATCTTAAAGAGAAACGATATATTGGATATAGTATTAATGAAACAGATATAAGAGAATATTTTGATTTTGATAATATCTTTAACCCAATACTTACTATTGAAGTACCTCAAATAGCTTTTTCCCAAGGTGATTTACTGGATATAGAGACATTAAATTCAAATATTACAGTTCAATCTATCACAGGAAAATTTAATTTAAAATCAGTAGAAGGCAATATTAGAATCGAACAATCAGGTCAAGGAACAATATTTACCACAAATGGAGATGTAAAACTTTTTGAAGTGATTAATGATTTAAAAGTAAATACAGTTAATGGTGATGTTAAATTAAAAGGTGGGGTAGGAACAAATATTGATATAACAAGTGAAAATGGTGATATTAAAGTTACCGATAGTAACTTTGATGTGATAAGTTGCAAAACAAATAACGGTGATATATTTACAGAAGTTGTGTTTGAAAATCATAATTTGATTGATTTATCTTCTGTAAATGGAGACATTGTATATAAGATAGATAATGATTTATGTAAACTTACTCAATTGAATACCTCTAACGGAGATATAAAAATTTCAATACCTGATGAAGTTCAAATCAATTTAGATGTAAGTACTTTGCATGGAGATATTAAGAATCAAATCGAAAACGATGGAGCTGTAGAAATAAATAGTAGTGAAACACAATATAATGTATTCTATGGAGAAGATTTGCCATATATTAAAGCTCAAACAATTCATGGAGATATAAAAATTACTAAAGATGAAAATGTATTTTATAGGATTTTAGATAAAGAACTTAAAAAAGCTGAAGATTTATTACAAGAATTATCTAATAGTCAAACAGTTGAGAATGCAAAAGAAATTATTGATAGTGTTTATCAATCTCTAAATAATACTATGTCAAAGCTTAAAAACAAGGTTTCAGGAGAAGAAGCTCAAAAATATCAAGATAGAATTGCTACACTTATCGAACAAATTAAAACTCAAGTAACTAAAGATAATATAGAAGATATTTTTGATAAAGCTAAAAACATAATTACTGACGTAGCAGAAAAAATTAGTCCATTATCAAAACATTTAAAAGAGAAAGCCTTTAATGTTTATAGTAATTCTGAAGAAAAGCCATCTAAATGGAATAAGATTTTTGATAAAGATAAAGATAATATTGCTGTTATGAAAATATTAGATCTGCTTGATAAAAAGACAATTACAACTGAAGAAGCTGAAAAATTAATTAAGGTTTTAAGAAATAAATAGTAAACAAAATGCCGGGTTTATAATACCCGGCTTAATTTACCAAATTTGATTTTTAAGTTGTTTAATTCTAAAATAAGATTGTTCTATTCTTTCTTTACTGATTGTTTTGGATTGAACTGCGTTTTTTATGATATTATGAACTATGGTAGGTAATTCAATATTTGGTTCAAAATATTGAGAAAAGATAAGAATATCACTACCTGCATTTATAGATTTAATTATAGTATCTTCTAAGTCGTAATAGTTTTGTATAGCTCCCATTTGCAAATCATCTGTGATTACAACACCATCGTATTGTAATTCGTTTCTGAGTAGGTTATTAATAAAAGAATCTGAAAGTGAAGAAGGATAATTTTCATCAATATTGGTATTAAAAATATGAGCTGACATTATAGCTTGTGCAAGGTTTTGATTGATTAAAGTAATATATGGATCAAGTTCAATTTCTGACCAAGTTTGAGTAACATCTGTTATATCTAAATGAGAATCATTGCTTGCACTTCCGTGACCGGGAAAATGTTTGAGACAACTTATTAGACCATTGTCTTTTATGGCATTTATAAATGCTGTAGCATAACTGGATACTATCATTGGATTATTTGAATAACTTCTTTCAAGATTTCCTATTGCAGGTGATTGGGGATTAATATTTAAATCTACCACAGGTGCAAGTATCAAGTTAAATCCATAATCTTTGCATTCATTTGCCAATTCATAATAACTATTGTATGCTTCTTCAAGGCTTAAATTCTCTGCTGTATATTGGGCTGAAGGAAAACCTTGAAATCCTTTTTGAGGACTTAGTCTTTGAACTTTCCCACCTTCTTGATCAATTGCATATAATATAGGCAAATTGCTTTTTATTTGTTTAAAATGATTCATTAATGAGTCTAATTGAGTCGGTGATTTAACATTATAAGATAAAACTAAGACTCCTCCAATATTTAAGTCTGTAATTTGTTGAGTAAAAGTTTGAACCCAATTATCATCTACATTTAGACCTTTAAAACCAAATAAAAGCATTTGTCCAATTTGTTCATCTAAATTTGCTTCACTTGATGATTGATGACTGCATGATAACATCGAAAGAGTTAACACAAGTATAAAGAAGATTATTGTAATATTGTTTTTAAATCTCATTATAGTTCCTTTTTAATTATTATATTTAATTAGGGATAGATAATTTTATTTGAAGAGTTTAAAATTTCACAAATTTTAAACATATTTG
>JALNXV010000471.1 GCA_023230175.1 Candidatus Cloacimonadota bacterium | reverse complement strand
TAATCGCATTTTATGATATGTAAATGTACATAATTGGTTCAAAGAAAACACATAGCGCGCCAAATATTTACCTGACGCGCTACCAACATTATTTCAATTCATTTAATTGCTTTGCTAAACTATATGGAATGATCTGATTTGGCACTGTATCCCTATATGCTTTTTCCTTATGCATATAATCAACAATTTCCTTTGATCTATAATTTTTAAAAGTAGTGGCAACCGTTTCTAGAACGCTTAATTCCTCTAGTGAAAATTCTGAAATGTTTACTTCTTTGTTAGGACAAATTCTATAGCTTATATCTTCATATATTATTTCCTCTACTATTTTCACAGTAGGCAGGTGTATAATTTCATCGTAGGCAATAGGCAATGCTCCTAATGGCATATGCTTATAAACCAAGCCTGTAATTGAATTACCATGTCTTCCATAAAAAATAACATCAGCATACCATAAAAGTTTCATAAGCTTAACTTTGTAAAGATTCTCTACAAATTGCGAAAAGTAACCAATAACATTTGCTAATTTCTCGATATCTAAAGTTTTATACCCATTGAATTCAGACTGTTCTTCAAAATTTACATATAGACTCCTAATCTCTTGTTTCTTCAAATATAAACTACCTAATTCTTCAACCTTATTTGCTATATTTTTACGAATTTTATTATACTTCTCTATCGTAAATCTATCTTTATGCCTATCAATGCATTCCAATGCAAACATCGGGTTTTCGTATACCATTCGCATTATATTATCGTATGTTTCATCCTGTATAGTTTTACTTTCATATCTCGTGACGGTTACCTCTCCCCATCCAAGTAATGCAGCTAAATCACTTTGCGTTAATCCATAAAAGTTTCTAATTTCTGCAATATCATAAGAAGTTAATAAACCTTTCTTAATACGATAAGCGTCTCTTGCTCTCAATAGATTTTCATCCATTATACCTGCAGGAACGAACTCATTTTCCTCTTCATCACTTAATGGGCATAAATAGTACACTTCTTCATAATCAACTATCTCTTCTTTAATGACCGCTTGTGTTAATCTTTTTCTTATCTCTAATGAATGAACCTTATTGCAAATAGGGCAATCCGTCTCATTTGTACTAATTAAATAATCTTTATTCATATAGTTACACTCCTTTCATACCAGCATCATGCATAAGGTCGTTTTGTCGGTAAAGGATACCTTGCGAAATGAAAAGAAACGCAAAATACTTTGCAATTAATTCTATCCCTTATCTTTACCTTTATGTAAACATCCTTATTCTTTATCGATTTACCAAATGCAAAAAATGGTGGCAAACTACTATCTTTGTCATCTATAAAAGTTTCTAGGTACTCAGATATATCTATAGCTAATAGTTGATTTTGCACATCGTTCTTATCAAAATCAAGCGCCAGCAATGTGTTGCCTGTTGTATAGGAATCTAGTGGTGATTCGCTGCTTTTCTTTGGCAGTATATCTAAATCCTTAGAAATATCAAATTTTGAATTGGTCAATACTTCTTTAAGTTCTTTTAGAAACCCTAATACATCTTTTTCAGACGAAACTATCTTACAACTCACTATCATTCCCCCTGTAATATTATTATATACTATCAATTGATAGTTAGTCAACAAAAATCTTGCCTTTTTTATTTTTGGAATACTTTTTGCCTCTATTATCGTAGGTTACTTTTTAAAACTAAATGTTGCTGCTAACTCATGATATCCATTTGCGTCGACTTATACAGGATACTTTTCAAGTTCGTCAAGCAATTCAGATACTCCAATTTTAGCAAGAGCGATATACTTATCCGCTGCGCCATAATATACAAACAATTCACCATTATAAATATATGCACCCTCCGGAAATACAACATTATTAACATCACCATGTAATTCATACTCTTCTTTAGGTTCAAGAAGAGGATACGGTATTCGTGCTATTACCTTTGAAGGGTTTTCCAAATCAAGAAGTGCTACGCTACCGCGATATACAAATTTATCATCCACCGCATGATATAATAATAGCCATCCCTCATCTGTTTTAATCGGTGGTACACTGCCGCCAATTTTCTGATTTTCCCAGAAATACTCGCTTTTCATAATTATTGATGTTTCAATCTTGTTTTCATAATCTGCCCATGAATTTATAGAAAGGAGCTCATCAAAGCTTTCAAAATAGTCCAACTGAATGTTTGGCGAGATTCTGTGCAAATACGCAATCATCCCATTAATTCTTTCAGGAAATATAAATGCATCTTTATCCCAACTAAAATGTTTTATAATGCCCAGTTTTTCATATTGAATAAAATCTTCAGTCCTAGCTATTGCTACCCTGGCCGTTACACCATCAAAAGCTGTATAAAATATATAAAAACTATCCTCGAATTCTACAATTCTTGGATCTTCACAACCTTTAATCTCCTCAGGCAGAGTAGGATATATTACCTTTTCGTTTGAATCATATAGAACATTAGTATTCGTATCGAGTTTGGCATAGCCAATATAGGATATATAATTTTCGTCATCCTTTATATCACTATTTGCAGCCCTGTAAAGCATGTGGACAACTCCATCCTTCAATTGAACACCCGGATTAAATCTGGCGAAGCTTCCAAAATGGTCCTTTAATGGTTTCATAACAATTCCTAATTTTTTGAACTTGATCATAAGCTCTCCTAATTTCTTTATAGTATTTTATATTCATTCATGTTTAATGCAAAATACTTAGTTATAGACCTTTTCGTGTATTTCTTTTAACGAATGCCCCGCTTCAGTCAGGGGAAAA
>JALNXV010000065.1 GCA_023230175.1 Candidatus Cloacimonadota bacterium | reverse complement strand
TGATTAACCATTCAGCAACACCTCGATTTCCTTCGCTCTTTTCTTGTAATACTCAAAGAGGGATTTGTAATGACAACGACTCGCAATTTCTTCTCCATACTTGTAAATGAGATAAGAAGCAAGTTCGGATAACATCACATCACCTACACTAAGACAATATTCCATTGCATCTTTTAGTTGTTCTTTGGAGTATTGTTTGATTAGGGTTTGGAGCTTGTTACAAGATTTACTATAATACCTCGGATGTTTTTCTCTTATCTCACTTAAATACTTCATGACTAACGCGTCATGATTAAAGTGGTTTAACACAATCACCTCACCGACACTTGGATTGGTTTTTGTTTCTTTTAGTTTTACGACACTTCCTCGTGCGTTTGTAATGGTGTGTTTGCATATTACATCTTTGGTGATTGGATTCTTTACAAGCAACTCATCATTTTCTACTTCTACTAATACCTTATCTCCTTCAAACCCGAGTGGAATCTCATACATAGAATATTGATACTTGATGACATTTTTATCCACCGTATAGATAAATCTACTATAGTTTAAGTTGTAGGCTATCTTTGTTAAGTGATTGGCTTCTTTCATGAATAGTTCTCGTGCTGTTTTACCAGTACTAGAATGAACGACATCACTAGATCGATGATCTAACCACTCTAGGCAACTTGAGTTCAAACAATCAATACAAGTATACACCCTTCCGAGTAAAAACTCACTTTTAACAATTTTCACATAGTTTTCAACCGTCCCTTTGCTTTCCGGATGATATCCACTACAAACAACGACTGAAAATCCCACATCTTTTACATAATCTTCAAACTCTTTCACAAGAATAATGTTTCCAAAGTTTTCATGAACAACAAACACCCTATCTTGATCATAAACAATGTTTTTCGGATACCCACCAAAAAACCGGAATGCATATTTGTGTGCTTCAATGGACTTAACAGTAGTAAACGGTTCGCTACTAAAGTAAACATACATTAACTTACTGTACTTTAATACCATCACAAAGAAATAGATGCGTCTATTGATTCCATACATGTCAATAATCTTATCTTGACCAAAATCTACTTGTGCTTCTTCACCTGGTTCTGGGTTTTGTCTTAATACTGTATTTCGCTTTTTAAACTTATCAAATCCATGTTCTTCCCGCAAACTTTTTATGTAACGATAGAACGCAGAAGTTGAAATATCAAAATCAGGAAATGCTTCTTTCAGTTTAAACATAACATTCCTATCTGGAATCATTGGAGTCACTTTTAAGATGTTTACTACAAAATCCTTGTACTTATCGAATGTTGGAATGGCTTCTTGTTGTAATCCTCTAAACTCATCTTCAGTCATGTTCCAGTACTTTCTAATCTCCCATTCTTTCAATTCTAGAGTACTAGCGGTCTTTACTCTAGAAAGGCCTAAAGCTTTTAATTCTTTCATCTTTTTAAATTGTTCTAAATTCATCTTGATTTACTTCCTCCTTTCTCATCTTGATAAATTTTAGATTTCATATGACAATCAATTTAACCACCTCCCAAAAAAAGCGATAGAAAGTTCTACCGCTATTCTTTTTCAGTTACATTTTTTATAATTCGATTTAATCAAAAACAAAAATGATTTATTCAAGAAAAATTAGACTATGAAAATTCAATAAATATAGTCAAATCATTTTTTTGCGCCAAAACCATGTTGAACTAGAGTGAGGAGGGAGTAGCAACATTTACATAATCTAGTTTTTCAATTGCTGATTGAACTAATCCATTCAATGAATCATTACTATGGATTTTTTATAACCCACCAGTACAAGAATTAATTATAATATCAGGATTATAGTCTTTCATTCTACACTTAAAATCATTCTCTCCAAATGAAACCAAAACTTTTTTAAATGTATCGTCTCTTATTGATTTATCTATTAAACTTTTCCCATTCGAGCATTGATAACTTACTGCTTCGACTTATATTATTTTATATTTAAGCAACTAATTGTAAATTTGAATTCTTTAATATTTCTATGATGTGATCATGGATATTTTTACCAGTTTTACCTAGTCCAGGGCCTAAAGGTGTACACTGATTGTATTCGCTTGTATGCGGAGATTCCAAAACCAAAGCAATCACTTTACATTCATAGTTCAATATTTTATCTTTTATGGTCTGATTTCTTTTTTTCCCTGCCTCATCTGTTTGAATAATATCATAACCCTCTAAAAATGATTCATTTTCCATGTCAATTATACAGATAAATTCGTCCTCGCATGGCAAATCAGTATTACAAGAACCATAATAACTTGTGCAAATTTCTTTAAATTTTTTGTTGTACATTATCAATACTCCGTTTTCAATTAATATTTTCATAAATGCTACATTCCTTTTTTTGTTAAACTACTTCTACTTTTGACTTATTTCATAGTCACTGATGCTTTTATAAATATGCGTACTAAAAAAATGTTCTTTTGTATATGCTATTCTTAACATTTGCTCAATTGTTTTTGGTTTGTTTTTAATTAAAAATGCTATTATACTTACTAAATCATGACCGTGTAGTAATTCAATCGGATATGTCTCTGGTTGGATTTCTTCAATATTTAAGCAGCTAAAGTCAAAATTGCTATTAACAAGTGAACACTTTTCCATCAAAGAATTAATGTCACATTTTTTATTTTTAATGTAATGAGAAGGTTTAATGACATCAAATTTAATATGCCATTCATTTTCATAACTTTTTTTTCTTAGTATTGAAATCGGTGTTGCACATGAAAACACTTCTTGTTTAAAATTCTTTTTTTCCTCTTCATAAACAAAGAACTGATTTAGCACTTTATTAAAAGCTTCATCATTCATAATCATCATTGTCTCAAGTGATATTCCATCATAATAAAAAATTCTACTATTTGTGCGCAAGTCAAAATCTCTATCGCATATCCCAATTACTTTTGTTGAATATACGATTTCAAGTATTTCGAAAACACCTTCTTTACCACTATGAGATTCATAGATGAATATGTTATCTAGGAGTGAAGACAAAAATATAATATCTGATGTTCCTTCAACAACAATATGGAGTCCTAATGATGATGGGTGATGCAAATTCATTTTTAAAGATGCTATTGTGTCATTCTTATTTAGGTTTGATATTATTGAATTCATCAAAAAGTTCTCCTAAATCAATCTGGTTATCCCATCGATTATCAATAATCTGAGGCGAATGTGTAGCAATAATAATGTGAAACTTCTTATAGTCTGATACTTTTATTAGATCATGAATAAACATTCTTTGCCAGGCTATATGCAAAGAAATCTCAGGCTCGTCAATTAATAACAAGCAACCTTTGCTCGCTTCAAAAATAAGTTCATAAAACAAAACAATTTCTTGTTGCTCACCTGAAGAAAGTTGAGATAGTTCAATGTTTTCTCCCTTATCATTTACTACTGATAACCCAATATCCTTTTTGATTTGTATTTTTTTAAAACTTAATCGATTATTAATGATGTCTGTATATATATCCAATTGATTAACTAATGGTTCAAACACACTATACTTGTTTTTAAAATCATCAAAATAAACACTTAGAGCTTTTGAAAATTCTTCTTTATAATTCATCTCATCTATAGGTTGTTCTGGTGTCAAATCGTATTCTCTTAATTTATTATATTTCGTTTTTGTTTCCTCGTTCTTTAAAATAAATTCTTCTTCCGTAATGGTTGTTTGATTCCTGAGCAGTCTTGAAGGATAAGAACTATCTAACTGAGTAGAAATCTGCGAATAAGATGCAGCAACATCCAATATCTTTCCCCTTAGTTTGACAGGTATTTCTGTTATTACCTCAACTATCTCTCTTTTAACTCTATTTTTTTCAGTTTTCTTTTGAGGTTGAATTAATCTTTGTTCTTTAATAAAATGTATTTCTCCGATTTTTTCTTTTATCTCAGTTATTAATCCATATACATCTTTATTTTTCGATAGTATTCTTTCTCCGTAATTAAGAAGCTTCACATCTTCCAAAGATAAATCTTCTAACTTGGATGAAAGAAGTTGAATATAATTATATGATTTAAAATAACTATCATAATTTCTATAGTACCTAATTTCATCATCTATATCTCTGTATAATCCACTTCCGATTAAATCTTCAGCGATTTTTTGAATACTCTTTTTTATATCTTTACCATTGATTTCGAATCTATCATTTGTTCTAGTAATCTCATAAGTTTTATCGTCAAAACAAAGTTTAATGCTTGAAAAGTTAGTAGACATTAATTGAATGAAACCTTGAACTCCTTTTGATAAATTGTTAATAATGCGTAGGATAGTAGATTTTCCATAACCATTAGGCCCTGTCAAAATTGTCAATCTGTCTTCTTTAAAAATAATATTATAATCAAATTTTCCAAACAATCCTTTTACAAATATACTCTTCATTTTTTCTCCTATCTGATGATACTATCAATCATCTTTAAACTCATTTGTTAACTATTGTACAATTGCTTTCTTTCTACTCCACACCTTTTTTTCTTTATAGTTATATATGTAACTAATAATTATGTAAAACTTAGAAACCTTTGTGATTTACATCATAAATTCCGCTTGTTTTATTACAGTTTGAATAGCATCCTCGGTATACTCAGGTGGATAATTATACTTTTTTAGTAACCTTTTTATTTCTTTTCTCATTTTTGCTTGAGTTGACTTTTTCTTTGACCAATCGGTAGTTGCATATTCTTCAACAATCTCTCGTAATTCATGCGCAATACATTTAAGTGTTTCATCAGTTAGCAGTTCATATGCACTTTTGTTGTTTGCCAAAGAGTCATAAAATGCACGTTCTCTTCCTGTGAGTCCTTTTGATGTGGCTTCATCTTCATCTGACACAACCTCTTGAGCGAAATCGATTATCTTAATGATGGTATCTGTTGTATCAAAATCCAATGCTCTACTATTATATTTTTCTAAAATTTTTCTAAGTTTCTCGCTGTATTGTTGAGCTTTGATCAAATTGGTTCTTCTACTTTCAGCAATAACTTGTTTTAAAAGATTTTCTATGATTTTTAAAAATATATGAGGAGGATTAGATTGTTTTATTTCTTCGATTTTTTCAGGTCTTAATAAATCAATTAAAGCATTCTGATCTTTTGTTCCTATCTTTGTCAGTACTTTCACTTCATCACCTCTAATTGCATCAGCAACTAAAGCTGCAACTTGATCATTTATCTCTCCAACACCCATTGGACCCACTCCAATATCAAGCTTTATAATATAACTTCGTACTGATAAATAATATTGAACTATTCCATGTTCTTCTTTTTTTAACATACCAGCACAAATAATGTATGCGTGTTTTAAGTCAAGCGACAGTTTCAAGAAATCTTTTTTACGACTTTCGTTCTCTAAAACAAAAGCAGAACCTTCTTGGATGACACGGAATCTTTCTTTTGCAGAATCAGAATTGAATTTTTTGGTATCAATCTTGTAGAACCATTCATTTAAAATGGATAATTTTTCTTTCAGAATAGTTACAGCAACTTCTTTGATATCTTTTAGATTTAATTCTTTGTCTCTTGCAGTATACTTATCTAATGCCTCTTCTAGTGGTTTTGCTAAACCAATATAATCAACAATTAATCCGGACTCTTTACCAGGAAAAACTCTATTGACTCTAGCAATTGCTTGCATTAAACTATGCCCTTTCATTTTCTTAAATAAATACATGACATCTAAATCTGGAACATCAAAACCTGTAAGCCACATATCAACAACAATAGCAATTTTAGCATTACTATTTTCTGACTTAAAGTCCCTTGCCATATTATCTCGATATTGAGAATTCTGAAATAATCTTCTTGTATCTTCATCATCTTTATTACTTTCAGTTACTATAACAATCAACTTATCTTGATAATTAGGTTTTAATGATAGCATTGCCTTATATAAGATAGCTGCTGCTTTTCTTGTTGGCATAACTATCATCGCTTTTCCATTTAAGAATTGCTTTCGAAGTTCATAATGATCAATAATATCTTTCGCAAGCAAATGAATCAAATCTTCATCTTCAAGTATTACTTTGATACTGCTCATCCTGCGTTTTGACTCTTCGATAACCTGTTCATTTACACCTTTATTTTCTAGATCTTCATAGTTTTCATCTATTTTTTGAAGCAACGTATCATCAGTCCAAACCCTTGCAAGTCGTCCTTCATAAAAAATTCTAACTGTTGCACCGTCATTCACTGATTGTGTCATATCATATGTATCAATAATATCTCCATAAATATCGGTCGTTGACTTATCAAGTGTCGTTACTGGTGTACCAGTAAAACCAATAAATGTAGCATTAGGAAGTGATTCTCTAATATACTTTTCTGTCCCATATGAAACAACCATTTCAAGTTCTTTTGTTTCTTCGTTTTCTTGATAACTAACTTTCTCATATAATCCATAATGACCCCGATGTGCTTCATCAGCCATTACAATGATATTTGAGCGTTCATTTACCTGAATGTTGTCTTTATCAAATTTTTGGATCGTTGAAAAAATCACTCCACCTTGTTTTGTGATTTTTAGTTTATTAAGTAAGTCCCCTCTTGAAGTTACTTTTATTGGTGTGCATCTAAGATAATTACTTGCACTTGAAAATGTATTGAACAATTGATCGTCTAAATCATTTCGATCTGTTAATATAACTATTGTAGGATTAGAAAATTCTTGACTTGTGATAATACGATGTGCAAGCATCACCATTGAAAAACTTTTACCACTGCCTTGTGTATGCCACAAAATACCAGCTTTACCATTTCCTTCTGGTCTTAAAGCATATTTGATTCTATCCATAGATTTGATTACACCAAAATACTGATGATATTGTGCCATTATTTTAATGTTCTTATTTTTATCTTTGTTGATGAAGAAGATGTTATTCCTAATCACATCTAAAAGTTTCTCTTGCTTGAGTAATCCTTCCACCAATACATCCAGTTTGAAAGAATAACTGTCTTTAAACCCGAGTTCTCCATTGATACTTTTCCATTCGTTATATCGGTCAAATTTTGAAGTTAAAACACCAACTTTTGAATTTGCACCATCACTAATCACATTGAAAGCATTGAAATTAAATAATGTTGGAATATCATAACGATACCCATCGCTTTCAGAATTACCACCAAGTTGATTAAATGCATCTTCTAGTAAAGTCCCATTAATGTTTTCAAAGGATTTTAATTCCATAACGACTAACGGAATCCCATTTACAAATAAAATGACATCTGGTATTCTAACGCTTCGATTGGAAAATTCTTTGAACTTTATTTGGTTACCTACTTCAAATATATTGTTCTTAATATTATCAAAGTCAACAAGCCTAACCAAAGGATTTACTTCACTTTTATGATCTTCAATGGTTATTCCATCAACAAAAAATTGATGAAATACTTTGTTTCTTTCAAATAGTGAGGGATGATCATATCGCTTAATTACAAATATTGCTTCTTCTAAAATTCTCCCTTTTATCCCTTTATTAATCTTCTTTAGTTGTTCAAACAACACTTCCTCATTAATAAAGTCAGATAGTTTCCGTTCTTGAATCCATCTATTATTATCACCAATATAAGAATACCCTATACTTATTAGCGATTCAATGACTGCTTTTTCTACATCACTTTCATAAAACATAAAAATTCCCCATATCCTTTTTTATAAATTATACCATATTATTAAACAATTTTAACCTATATTTTAAAACTTTTATAAAACATCACATTATTGACACTATAGGAAGTATTGATGATAACATTGAAAATTTAAATTTAATAAATGAAAAATTAATTAGTTTGGGTAAGCTTGTGTATCAAAAAAATAAAACAAACGATACAATTTTGGCAACAAAAAAATTAAAATTTATAAAAGGGATTGAGACAGGTTCAAAAGTATATCAAACAACTAAATCTAGCGGAAACGTAGCATACTATAGAGTCGGAGACATGAATTCATTATCATCCCAAGTTTATGTAGACACTTCATATTTAAAACAAGCAGAATCGAGAATTGGGGATATATTAATTTCATTTGATGGAGCACCAGGCAGAGTGGGATATACTATTGAAGGGTGCTTTTCGGGTAGTCTCAGAAAAATTGAATGTAGAAAAATGTGTATTAGCAAAGGGTATATATTCTTTTGGTCAATATCAGATCAAATACAACAATGCATAAATGAACACTCATTTGGAACCACGATTTTACATGCTTCAAAATCATTAAATTATTTACAAATTGATGAAATTATCAATATTAGTGTTAATAATGAATTAAACTATATTTATGAATTAATGATTAATAACGTATTAAAAATCAAGCATTTATCATTGTGTAAAAAGTATCTTCTTAAAAAGTTCTTTAGTTAAAGAACTTTTTTTACCAAGTAATAACTTTATCAATTATTTCTCTTTGCTCTTCATATGTTCTTCTTAGATATATTCTTGTTGTTTCTATAGAATTATGGCCCATAAGGTCAGCAAGTAAAGCAATATCGTTGCATTTTTCAATGAAATTTTTTGCAAATCTATGCCTAAATGAGTGGGGGTATACAACATTGGTATTCACGCCATAATCTTTTGCTAGTTTTTTTAATTGATGAGCTATGCCTCTTGTTGTAAGTTTTAAACCGCTTCTATTACAAAAAATATATCCAGTCATTTTATTTTTACATTTTAACCACTGCAATGCTTCTTGTTGTAAGGTCTTAGGAATATACAACCTTCTAATCTTCCCGCCCTTTGAATAAATATCGATATGTCCCAAAATAACATGTTCTGCTTTAATTTCAATAAGTTCACTCACTCGGCATCCTGTAGCTCCCAAAAATCTCACCACAAAATACCAATCATTATTATTATCTTTTTTCAATTGAATATATAAAAAGTGATAATCTGCATTACTGATAACATTTTCTAATACTGATTTTTGTTGGATTTTTATAAACCTCGTTTTCAATGAACTTTTCTCAATAAAGTCAAGATATTTATTTAACCCTTGGATTCTTAAGTTTACTGTTTTCCCTTTATAATTTTCTATTAAATAACCTTTATATGCAGAAATGTAATCTTTTGTTATTTTTTTGTAAAACGAAAGAAACTGATTTACTGAAAAAACATATGAATCTATTGTATTCATTGATAAGTTTTGCATTTTTAACCATTCTTTAAATTCCTCTATCATATATAAATACCTCCTGAGATATTTATATATAATAGCAAAAAAGTTCTTTGGAGTGCATTATCCAAAGAACTTTTTTAAGTAATTTTTTTTCAATAGAGTCAATCTTTCAATTTTCTTCTTATTATAATATATAAATTTTATTTTTGACTCAGCTTCTTTACCTATTGTAGTCATTAAATTTATATTTACATTAGGAACTTGAATTTCCTTGAATGAATCATTATTGATTCCTTGCATAGTTGCGCCAATGGATAGAGCATTTTTGTTTTCATCAAATTGCTTACTTGTTATTAGCGAATACATGTAGTTAGAGACATATGAATTGTCACAAACTAATCCCATAAACCCTGTAGAAAAAATGTAATTATTTAGGATATATTCCATAAAATCTCTAACATATAAGAATTTAGGACTATCTTTTAATTTGGCAAACCAAACGGAATTTGGAATGGGTTGCATATTCGCTCTTGAAGGTTTATCTTTCATCGTTATAATATAATCATTTGAAGATATTCCATTCTCGTTAACTGAAGCTGTGTTTAAATAAACTTTTGTTCCGCTAAAAGTTTTTATACCTGATTTAATAATTGAATATCCCTTCAAATTACCAATACGAGTTGTATTAAGGTGATGGGTGTGTTTACGAAATATAATTTGAATTAGATCATTAATTTTACAATTGATGGTATTTAGGTTTTCTATTAAATCATCGATACTTCCTATAGTGTCAACTATGTGTTGTTGAAAATTAATAGTATGAAAATTTGAAATATCTAATTTTAAAAAGTCTTTGGCAGATAATTGGAAAACAGTATCTCCTTTTAATAGTTGTCTCAGTTTTGCCTTTGTCGAAACTGATTGGAGATAATAAAATAAATATTTCAAATTGCATTCGGTCGTTGTTAATGCAAATGTATGTGTTCCATTGATATAATTAACATTATCAAATTGCACATAGACAAAATGTCCAAAATCCTCTACAGTTTCTGTTACATCAGGAAAAATTATTGAATCAGAATTTATGATTTTTTCCGATTTTATAGTTTTCGTAAAACTATTAATAATACTTGAACTGGTAATGCTTTTATTACTATAATTTTTATAAATATCTCCATAATGAATACATTTAATTCCTTCAATTGATAAATCAACTCTTGATGTTGTATTAGGTCTATATATTTTTATTATTTCTTCTAATTTCATAAAATGTTTGTCTCCTAGAAAGGTTTTTATATGAATATAAATGAATGCTGTTACATTGTAAATGAAAAAATAAAATCAAATAGTGTTGATATAAATAAGTATGTTACAACAGAGAATATGATTTCAAATTTTGGTGGTATAAAACAAGCAAACAGCATCCCTGCTGGCAGTATTACTAAAGTTGAGCCAAATGATATTTTAATTTCAAATATAAGACCGTATTTCAAAAAAATATGGTTGTCTTCAATTTATGGAGGGTGCTCGAGTGATATTATTTGCCTGAGAGCAAGAGAAGGACATAATGCAAAGTATATATATTATAATTTAGTAACTGACAATTTCATAAATGTGTTCGTAAAATCAGCTAAAGGAACGAAAATGCCTAGAGGTGAAAAAAGTGTGCTTTTAAATTATCCAATACATAATGTGACCCATACAGAGCAACAACACATAGTTGACATTGTAAGAACTACATATTAGATTTAAGTATTTCCTCAACTTTGTTCTCTAGTTCCCTATTCTTTTCAAATAAGTCTAATAGTTCAGAAGATAATTTTTTAATTTCAGCATCAATTTCTTCTTCACTCATTTTATCAGAATCATCAATTCCTACATATCTTCCCGGAACTAGTGTATAGTCAGCTTCTCTTATTTCATCTAAAGATGCTTTTTTACAGAAACCTTTAACATCTTCATAGTTTTTATCCTTTAACCAATTATGATATGTATCCGTAATTTTAACTAGGTCTTCTTCTTTTAGTTCTCTTACTTTTCTATCTATCATTTCTCCTAAATTTCGAGCATCAATAAATAAAACTTCATTAGTAGTTTTACTTTTTCTAATAAACCAGAGAGATACTGGTATTCCTGTTGTATAAAACAACTTATCTGGTAAAGTAATGACACAATCAACTATACCATCTTCAAGCATAAGTTTTCTAATGTTATATTCTTGTTTAGATGTGGTAGATAGTGATCCATTAGCTAAAACAAACCCGGCTATTCCTTTTGGAGCTAATTTTGAATACATATGTTGAATCCATGCGTAGTTTGCATTTCCAGCAGGTGGAATATCATATACCCATCTTGGATCTTCTAACAATGATGGTTGTCCATAATCACTAATATTAAAAGGAGGATTCGCTAATATATAATCAAATCTTTGAGATTTATGTTTATCATCATGAAAAGTATCTCCCGGTGACTCTCCTAGATTAGCATCAATTCCTCGAATAGATAAGTTCATTTTAGCAAGTTTCCAAGTTGTTGTATTTAATTCTTGTCCGTAAACAGAAATCTTATCTACATTGCCTCTATGTGCTTTAACAAAATCAGCAGCTTGTACAAACATACCGCCACTTCCACAGCAAGGATCATATACTCTACCACCCATAGGTTCTATCATTCTAACCAATAGTTGAACGATGCATCTTGGAGTATAAAATTCTCCACCTGTTTGTCCTAAGTTTCTGGCAAATTTCCCCATAAAATATTCGTAAATCTGCCCCATGAAATCGCCTTCAACAGATGTCTCAAGCTGATTGCTGAATAAATCTATAAGTTCGCCAAGTCTTCTTTTATCAATTGCTGAAGAAGAATATATTTTAGGTAAAATTCCATTTAATTCATCATTTTCTTTTTCTATTTCAATAAATGCCTCATCAAGTTTTTGTCCAAGTTCTTCTTGTTTTGAAAATTGTGATATATAATTCCATCTTGATTTTTCTGGCACCCAAAAAATGTGTTCAGATGTATATTCATCTTTATCATTCTCAAATCCTTCACCCTCTGTTACTAAATAATTATATTTGTCTTCAAAGCGATCAGAAATGTATTTTAAAAAAATTAATCCTAATACAACGTACATATAATCAGATGCACTAACACTCCCTCTTAATTTGTCTGCTGAAGCCCATAATATTTTTTCATCAATCTTCGCCATTTTTCCTCCATTCACTACAACAATTATCATGCAACTAAAAATATTATATCATAATATTAGATTTTATAATAGGTTAAAATAGAATTTATCTAAAGTGTTAAATCAAGTGTAGTAGATACATATATTTAAAGAAAAAGTCTGAGGTTTAATCCTCCTATGCTATAAAACCATATTTAATTAATATACTAAAACGAAAGTTTTTCCTCTGAATCCGCTTGTTCAATAGCGGTTTTTTCAGTTATTATCTTTTCATAGGATTTTTTTAAACTCTCAAACTGAACATAAAACTCAGAACCCGATTTAGTTTCATCACGTATCATGGCAAACAGTTTGGATATCGGATCTGTATCATCAATATCAAATTCAACTTCACTCTTTAATGA
>JALNXV010000470.1 GCA_023230175.1 Candidatus Cloacimonadota bacterium | reverse complement strand
CTCTTTCCAAGAGGGGTCAGCTGGTGCGGACGCACGGAGGTGCCGTCCTTCCGGAAGATACGGCCAATTCAAGGTTCTTCTCAAGCACCATCAACGAAAACAGAGACATCAAGACAGCTCTTGCAAGCGAAGCCGCCGCAATGGTTCATGACGGTGACACCGTGATAATCGACAGCGGAAGCACAATGGCCATACTGGCCTCTCTGCTTCACCGCAAGAAGATCACCGTACTGACCAACAGCCTTCCAGCAGTCTCTGAGCTTGCCTCGGATGAGGGCATCGAGCTAATGGTAATCGGCGGCTCGTTCAGGCGCAGCGTCCTTGCGGCAGTGGGCGACTTCTCATCCGAGATGCTCCGCTCGATCAATGCCGACATCCTGTTCATGGGGTGCACTTCATTCGACAGCTCAAGAGGCATTTCATGCCCTAACCTCAATGAGAAGATCACCAAGCGCCTGATGATCGATGCAAGCCGCAAGGTATGCGTAGTCGCAGACTGTTCCAAGAGCAACCGCACATCACTCTACCAGGTAGCTTCATGGAAGGAGATCGACTGCTTCATCACTGACAGCATATCAGACAGTGACAGAAAGAAGCTGGAAGCCAGCTCGGTGAAGGTCATATGCACATAGGCTGCCATCTTTCGACTACCGATGGATTCCTTGCGATGGGACAGACCGCCTTATCGATAGGAGCGGATACTTTCCAGTTCTTCACCCGCAATCCACGTGGCAGCCGTGCCCGCCAGATTGATCCGGATGATGCGCAGGCTCTGATGGATTTCATGGATAAGCATCATTTTGCCAGGATCATCGCCCATGCTCCGTACACTCTCAATCCCTGCTCGTCGGATGATCGCACCCGACAGTTCGCACTTGATACGATGAAAGACGATCTTGCCCGCATGGAATTCACTCCAGGCCAGCTGTACAACTTCCACCCGGGAAGCCACACTGGCCAGGGGATCGAGAAGGGAATCGAAGAAATAACCTTGCTTCTCAACTCGATCATCACAGAGGATCAGTCCACGACTGTTCTGCTCGAGACAATGGCCGGCAAAGGAACCGAAGTAGGAAGCCGTTTCGAAGAGATCAGAGCCATCATCGATGGCGTCAGGATGCATGACAAGATCGGAGTATGCATGGATACCTGCCACATATTCGATGCAGGCTATGATATCAGAGGCAACTGGGACAAAGTGCTTTCCGAATTCGACCGGATCATCGGGATCGGCAAGCTCAAGGCAATCCACCTGAACGACAGCATGAACACCCTCGGTTCTCACAAAGACCGCCACCAGCGGATAGGCGAAGGCGGCATCGGGCTGGAGGCTCTTCAGCGGATCGCTCATTGCCCCGCTCTTTCAGGCCTTCCTTTCTGCCTCGAGACCCCGAACGACCTGGAAGGCTACCGCAGGGAGATAGAATTGCTGTCAGCGAAGTGACAGCAGCTGCCCAGCACGCCTGATCACCTGCTGGCGTATCGCATCAAGGTGCTCCATTGGCAGGTCGTGGTCATTATTGCATCCAAGCTCAAGGTCTGAAAGCTTCTCAAGCTTCTCATACTGGCTTCTTTCAAGATACTTGTGGCATAGCTCATCATACGAGGCTCTGTATGGGTTGTCCAAAGTCCGGGCATAAGAGCTTATATCCCTGTAATCATCAACGTCGGTTTGACTATGAACCGCCGCATGGCAGAAAAGCGAATTGCCTTGATCGAACAGAGGAGCCATCCTAAGCACTCTTCCTGTATGATTGTCTCTCAGAACTCCGAAATTCCCGAAATGCCTGTCTTCGTTGTATATCACCGCATCGAAGGCCAGCATGTCGCGAATCTGTTCAGATGAGCCTATCCCGTCCATATATCTAATGCACTCTTCGATTCCGCCATCAACAATTGCACCAATTGGAACGAATGCAGTGTCTATGTCAGTGAAAAGCCTGCATTTCGATGACAGAATGCCTTTCCATTCTTCAAGAGTATAGGAAACAGCATCAATATCCATAAGCGATGCAATCTGGGCGGCATGGAACTCAGAGAACGGTTCTCTTCCAGCATTGGATGCTCCTGAAGTTCCTCCTTTGTAGAGAAAAATTCCTTCTGGCGTTCTTCTCCAAGCTTTGGGAAGCATACCATTAGTTGTCCATTCGGGAGATGACGAATTACCTTTAAAGCTCAGGCTCTGGCCTGTATATGCAACAAGGGCAAGAATCTCGGAGAAGCTGTTTTCATAGAGATTGAAGTCCTTGAAACTCCCAGAGAAATCCTCGCTTACAACCCAATAGCTGTCATTCAATGAAAGAGCCTTGCTGATATCGACAAGCCCTTTCCTGTCATCTGATGAAAGCCCCATCGATAGAAGAAGCCTGCCTACGTTCGCCCTGTTCCTGGGAATCGCACGGCGTTGAAGCCATTTTACAATGCCTTCGTCCGTACAGTCCATTCCAAGGGGCATGAGCTCCTCAAGATTCCTGCTGACCCATGAGATTCCTGCTTTGAGGCCAATATCATCATAAAGCCGGAATTTGACAAGAGGCTCATCGTATATCTTCAGAATGTAGTTCATTTAATAGGTCTCCATCCGAATTGTACAGCGAATCCGTCCATGCGGCAATGGTCAGGCTTTCTTCTTGAGTTCCAGAAATGATTCAAGAGGGTCTGCGAATCCCGGAGCGAACGGCTGGTCACGGTTGAAATCAGGAATCCACATCGTATCCTTCTCAAAGCCAGCCTGCTCACCGAACTCCTGATAGAAGCCGTTCTCGATGTCCAGATCGTCAAG
>JALNXV010000468.1 GCA_023230175.1 Candidatus Cloacimonadota bacterium | reverse complement strand
AATTCCCCTCCGAATAGTATCGGATCAGATTGATTACGTCTTTCTTTTTCATCTGATTGTTTTCCTTCGCCCCCTTGGGGGACTTATCACTGTCAAGTATGTTATCTGAGTTATGGGACAATGTCAATTAAATTTGGGACATATATTCTAATATTGGCAAAAAGCAAGACTACAAGTATGTTAAAAAACATATAAAAGACCGAAATTGGCAATGCTAAATAAAGCGGACTACTTTATAAAGGGGTAATAACATGGAAAACCTTGAAAAGCTGATACAAGAACTTAAGAAGTACCCAAGCGAAACCCAATGGTTGGAGTTTAAGCATGATAATTATGATCCAACAGTAATTGGAAAAGATATCTCAGGATTAGCCAATGGTGCCGCGCTTTTTGAAAAGCGGCTTGCATATATGATCTGGGGCATAGATGACAAGACTCATGAAATCGTATAACCAACTACAATCTGCAAACATTGAAAAAAGGAAACGAAGAAGAAATTGAAAGTTGGCTCCGAAGATCTTTGTCTCATAATTGCGAGTTTGAGTTCAACTTGATCTTCGTAGAAAAAAAGCAAGTGGGAGTTCTTTTTATTTACCCTGCTAATTCAATGCCTGTTCCCTTTGAGAAAACCGACTATATTAGAGTAGGCAGTTATACGAAGGGACTGAACACTGTCTCAACTGACAGCTCCTAATATTCAATTATATGAGGAGAGTACGAGAGTAATACTGTATTCTAAAGTGGAATTTGCCAATATTTCGCATTGAGCCTGATACTGCTCCAAGATATATGAAATACATCCCCAACTGGGCCTGACAATTGAGGATAGATTCTCAAGTGTATTTAACTTGCCGGCAACTTGCGGGAATGGCATGGGAAAGGCGAAAGTCTGCATTTACGAGCACGCAAAGATAGATTCTCAAGTGTATTTTACTTGCCGGCAACTTGCGTGAATGGCTTGGGAAAGGCGAGGCAGTGGTCCTGTCTACAGGAAAATTCTTTGGTGAAGGTTCTGATGTCCCTCTGCTTGACACCCTTTTCCTTGCGACTCCAAGTTCATGGGAAGGGGTAGTTGAGCAGTATGCTGGACGGATTGCCCGTGCTTATGAAGGAAAGCACATGACTTTCCTGTATGATTATGTTGATTTCAATATTCCTGTATGCAGCCGAAAATACCGCAAGCGATTGAAGGTATACAGCAAGCTCGGGTACGTTTCCAAGCTTGCTGCTGATTCAGACCATGCTGCAGGAAGAGGGCTCATTTATGGCAAAGCCGAGTCGCAGGATGGACTGTTGGCTGATCTTGATTGCGTATCCTCTGAGATTACAGTATCTTTCGATAAGGTCTGCAGCACTGTCTTTGCAGATAAGCTTCTCAAGCTTTTCAGCAAAGCTGTAAAGGTACGGATCATCTGCCGAAGCTGCTCGCCTGAACTTGTTTCTCTTGCCAGCACAGATGCAGGGATCTCAGTCAATGCAGTTGTCATTGACCGAAGGATTGTCTGGTTCGGAGCTGATTCCATCGATTCGATTCTTTCTGATTCTGCCGTGATGATCAGGCTTGATGACGGAAAAGTTGCAGATTCATTTCTTGATGCCTGCGAGGGCGGAAGCTTGTTCCCGTCTCTGGCGTGAGCATTGAGAAGCAGAGATATCTGGAAAAAATTTTCCAATTCGGAAAAAACTCCCTGAAAAGACATAATATATTCCCAATTCGGAAAAACCTTCACTAAAATAATGGTCTCTTTGCAGGAACAGTTGGCAATCGAATCTCAATCAAGAGGATTACTGACCAATAGCATCGACTGGCTGCTTGAATGACCTTTTCAATTGACAGCAAGACAGGCAGCATGCTTGCAATCAAAGCAATTCTGTCTAATATGCAATGACACAATATCTAATTTTTGTCGAATATACTCGACAAAAATGACAATAATCTGTATGATATAAAAGTCAAAGAGGTGCTTATGAACCATGAATTGCTCAAACAGGTGATTTTTGACCAGCATGAAGTGATTCGCAATACGAGGATTGTCCCGCGCAGATATCAGTTTGAGAAGAACGGCAACTACGTTCTGACTGGGCTCAGAAGGGCAGGCAAGTCGACGCTGTTGTACAGCGTCGTAAAGTCATTGGTTGAAAGCGGTATCAATTGGAACAGGATAATCTACATCAATTTCGAAGATGAACGGCTTTCGGAGTTCACCAGTTCTGATTTCAATGACATTCTTGGAGTTCAGGCCGAGCTCAGCGGAATGGATGGGTTTTTCTTCTTTGACGAAATACAGAACATAACAGGCTGGGAGAAGTTCGCCAGGCGGATGGCAGACTCGAATGAACGGGCATTCATAACTGGAAGCAATTCAACAATGCTCAGCTCGGATATTGAATCTTCTCTTGGCGGAAGGTACCTGACCATGCAGGTGTTTCCATACAGTTTCGAGGAATACCTTACTGCCTCTGGCATCCCGTTTGATGAGCAGTCATTGCTTCAAACGAAAGCTTCAGGCAGGATAAGAAGCTCTTTCGACAGCTATCTCAAATTCGGTGGAATGCCGGCTAGCCTTCTATATGTTGATAAGAGAGAGTATGTTTCCAGTGTTTTCAACAAGATTCTTCTTGGGGACATAGCCAGAAGGAATGGGATCCGGAACTCGAAGGGACTTGAGCTTCTGATGAAGAAACTGGCTGAATCTGTCAAGGACAGTATCTCGTTCTCAAGGCTTCATGGAATTCTGCAAACAATTGGATTTGATATCAGCAAAGACACTGTGATCAACTAT
>JALNXV010000469.1 GCA_023230175.1 Candidatus Cloacimonadota bacterium | reverse complement strand
ATCAGATAAGTCGCCTGGGGCTTGTAGGCTTTTATGCCAGGCATCTTGGAAAGCCTCTCATAAGCATAATCCCTGTTTTTTTCAAGATGCTGTATGAACTCATCAACCCAGTAATAGCACTTATCGAGACAGGCGATTCCCGCAACCTGAGAAAGCGATGAAGCACCGCCTGCGGTCGTCATCACGGCAGAACAATCAACCATCTTCTGAAAAAGCGCCTGATCGGTTCCATATAGGCACCCAATGCGAAGACCGGCAATGCCGAAGCTCTTCGAGAACCCGAAAACAGACATCACCCTGCGGCAACGTTCATTCCCAAGCGAATAGATGCTAAGAAACTTGTTTCCTGGATAGACGATATCAGACCATATCTCATCGTTCATTATGTACAGATCGTGCTTCTCGCAGATCTGCATGATATGCTCAAGGTCCTCCTTGCGATAAAGAACTCCGAACGGATTATGAGGATTGCAAAGACCGATCATTTTTGTCTTCTCTGTGACATACGACTCAAGATCAGAAAGATCAATATAGCCATCCTTGAGCTTTGCAGGAAAATAAACAGGAACTCCTCCAGCCGAAAGACATGATTCCCTGAAAAGATAGTCCACAGGATCAAACACGATCATCTCATCACCAGGCTTGAGAACAGTCTGGGCAATGATGTACATAGCCCTTGCAGCACTGTCCACAGGAAGGATCATCTTTGGATCGATGCATTCGTCCTTCCTGCTTTTCAGAGCATTTGAAATGGAAACAGAGAATTCAGGGAAACCCATCTTCGGAGTATATGAGAAATAACCATCCTGAACATAATCAATCAGAGCCTGCCTGATTTCAGGTGCTACAGGATAATCCGGATCAGCCGCTGTCAGAGGAATCACCCCGTCAGGAACTTCAGCCCATCTGTAGTTGAATGCTTTCTTCTTCAGAACATCAAGTTTGATATTCGAGTTGTCGAACAATGCCATAATACCCTCCAAAATTGCTTCAGTGCTCCACCTTGCATATCAATGGAACATCTGTAAGAAGTTCAAATCCATCATCTGTGATCAGAACATCATCCTCTATACGAACCCCGCACAGACCCGGAATGTAAAGCCCAGGCTCAATCGTGAAGACCATACCCGGCGCAAGCGTGTCCGTTTCTCCAACCCTCAACCTTGGCGCTTCATGAATTTCCTTTCCTAGCCCATGCCCCAGGCTTCTCAGTGCAAACAGATCCAGCCCTGCATCAATGAAAACCTTTCTATGAGCAAGTTCGACTTCCTCAGTGGTTCTGGCTGTCTTCAAGCAATTCATAGCAGCATGATAAGAAGCCAGAACATAATTGAAGACAGTCTGAAGATTTTCAGAAATCTCACCGAAGAAAAAAGATCTGGTTATATCTGAAGCATACCCATCAAACTGAGCACCGAAATCCACAACGACAATCTCGCCAGGACAAGTCTTCCTACCGGTGGGCTTGGCATGAGGATCCGATGCATTCTCGCCGCTTGCCACTATGGTGCCCCAGGTCATAGGCTCTACCCCATTCTTCCGAAGCAAAGCATGGAGCATATCGGCAATCTCTATTTCAGACATTCCGATATACATCTGTTCCTGAAGCTGCCTCATAGCAGCGGAAGAATGCCTTGCTGATTCTCTCAGCAATGCAATTTCTTCCGAACTCTTTATCATCCTGCTTTTATCCATGTTTCATCCCAGATGCGAATCTATTACATTCAGCAGCACATCAGTGCCGAAAACCAATGATTCCTCGTCAATGCATTCATCAGCCTGATGCACCTTCTTCAATACGCTTGAAAAAGGAATCTTCCCAAGAATCGGAGAATACCCGAAAGTATTCTTTCCAATGAACCTTCCATCTGTATTCCCCAAAGCTATCATCGGCAGCAAAGTTGCATCCGGATCAAGCTTATGAGTGGAATCAGATAGACTTCGATAAAGCGTTGATTCAAGGCTGCATGAATAAGGATGCGATTTTATTTCGGCCTTGATATCAAGAGAATCATCGCAGACCAGATCTCTGATTGCTTTTATGATCTGATCTTCAGTCAATTCATCAATGTTCTTGTACACCGCTTCAATCGTGAATCCTTTGCTGAAATCAATCAATGAAGAATCAAATGCCTTGATTACAAGATTGTCTTTAGTAGAGTATTCCCAGAGATTGCTCAATGTCTTGTCCTGCCATGATGAATCAGTCATCACCGACTTGAAGACTTCCAAAGGCTTCGCAGGAGCCTTGAAAGCAGCTAGCTTTTCAAGAACAGCAAAATACTGCTTCCTGGAATCATCTGACTCCGAAGAAGAAACCGTTATGTCAATCACACCCTTCTCTCCGCAGCAGCATGTCCTATAGCTTCTGCCTCCGGCTTTGATTACAAACCCTCCGCCTTCGCTTACATAATCGTTTCCTGAAAACAATTCATGATGTTCTTCTGTCAGGAACTTCATCCCGAAACTGCTTCCGCATTCTTCATCAGCAGAACCGATCAGAACAACATCCCGGTCTGGAACGATTCCTCTCCGATGGAGAAGAAACATTGCGAACATCTGCATCATGGTAAGCTGCTTGGTATCCAGAGTGCCACGGCCATAAATGAAGCCTCCCTCTGTTTCAGCAGCGAAAGGATCATGCGTCCAGCCATTCCCTGGAGCGACAACATCTATATGAGACAGGAAAGTCAAAGGATTGCCATGGTTCCTGCCTTTAAGAATGCCGACAAAATTCGAACGCCCCGGAATTTTCTCAATTATCCTGCCTTCAAGCCCTTCAG
>JALNXV010000467.1 GCA_023230175.1 Candidatus Cloacimonadota bacterium | reverse complement strand
GATTGAGGCTTGAGGCATTCGGGACTGCCTTGGGCTCAGGAACTGCAGATGCGGAGCCTTCATTGTCCTCGTATGATCCTTCGGCCTCCAGATCATCGTAGACTTTCTGATCGTCTACGACTGCTCGCTGCATATCTGTGGATAGAGGACCCCACTTGCTCAAGGAATTCTTCAGCACGGTCTTCTTGGCCATGGATGGGAAGTCATCCTTCCAGAGCCCTGTGCTGTTTTTAGCAAAAGACTTAGAGAATCTGAGAGCGTGCTTGAGTATCCGGTCATTAGTCCAGTACTCGGTATGCTCGTAGCCATTGATGAGCTTGAAGTAGGATGCATATCCTACCACCTTATCAAGCCTCTCGTTGTCTCTGTCTCCGTCTTTGACGTACTTGAGCTGCACGCTGCCTGTCAGTGGATCATACGAGACGAACTCGTCTGCATATATCTCAGTGACATTCATTGCAGCATACTGTCCTGATCTGAGGCCAAGCTGCACGAATCCTTTGGTCATGACCTGGAACTGGCAGACCTGTCTCTTTGTCTTGTTGTCCCAATAGGGCACCAGGGCCGCGAACCCAAGTCCCGGGATCACATCCAGATTCAGCGTTGCCGCCACCATGGCCGATGCCATGACGGAGCCGGGATCGGCCTGCAGAAGCAGCGGATTGGTGTTCACTGCCGACACCACCGATGCCAGGAACTGAGGTGCTTTCTGGCCCAGTACTTCCTGAAACCTTGCCAGCATCTTCGGCGACTTGGCCATAGCCACCACCGGGGCTACCGGATTCTTCTTACCTAAATTAATCTGCACATTTGTTCCTGACATCATGCCCTCCTTGCTTCGCCGGTCCTCTTGATGATCACACCAAGGTCCCCGGCATATCTGATGACTTCAGAGATGGCCGTGACCTCTCCCTGAATTGAGAACTGTGCTATGATCACTGTTCTCGCCTCTTCCCTTGCGGGCTCCTGTGGCTGCAGCGGAGTTTCCGGTTCCGGCTGGGTGATTTCAGCTTCGGGCTCCTTCTGCTGCGCTCTGGAGTCTTCCTCGGCTGTCTTGCGATCAGCCTCTTCGGCTTCCATCAGGGCTCTGATCCGCTGAAGCTCGGCCATCTTTTCGTCTTCAAGCCTGAAGCGCTCCATTGCCTGCTGGACCGGAGTGAACTGCCTGCACTGCCTGAAGACTCCAAGCAGCTGCGCCTCATGAGGATTGCCTCTTACTGCTGACATGACTGCGTTAGCGTTGTCGGCCAATGACTGGATGTCAGTAGTGATGTCAGCGGCTGATGTGCTGACGAGGTCCCACCTGGGGCTGTAGTAGTCCTTGATCAGCTCTGCGACTTCCGGCTTCATCTGGGACAGTCTGTCTTCAAGAAGCTTGACGACGTCGGCGTGCTTCTTCTCCTGCCTGGCCTGGATGACAGCCTTGATGCCTTCATCCATCTCAGTCTCAATCTCATCCAGACCGGAAAGAATGGCTTTGATCTCTGTGTTCAGAGCATCGAAAGGAGCAAGCAGCTCCTTCTTCACACTGGCCATCTTGGCCGTGACCTGCTTCCCGATCTTCCTTACATTGGCCAGATCCTTTTTCGCCGACACTAAATTGTCAGCAGTTATAGGCTGGCTTATGTAGCTGGCTTTTACAGTTTCAACGAAGGACCTCAGCTGGTCCTTGGTCGATTCAAGCGATATCGTTCCGGGGACAATCGTCACTCCGAACTCTGTGCTCATTTCTCCCACTTCTTCACTTTGCTTGTACTCGTCCTGACAGCAGAAGGTCTGGAATGCTCCATCTTCTTTTCCGTCTTCATAATCGAAGTCACCCGGCTTCGCTGCGAAGTCATTGAGCTCTTCGTTCTCTTTCTTAGTCATCTCTTGCTCCTTGTCCTGTAATTGATGCTTATAGCAGGCCGTGTCCTGCTGATCACTGCGTCATGAAAAGCTATGTCCGCTTCAAGTACCGCCTGGATCGATGCGGCGGTGTGCTTGTCACTGGCATCTACATATCTGTAGAACCAGGCGATCCCAGGCAGTCCCTTGCTGGCGATAGGGAAGTTATCGCGCTTGAGTCTTGCAACTACGATTGCGTACTCCCACCCCGTCACAAGCAGCTGCTGGCACACCTGGCAGGCATAGTGCTCAGGAATCTGTCCGAAAGCCCAATCGCTGGTCATGAGACTGTTTCCGGTCTTGATCTCGAGGACACCTTTCGCTCCGTCAGATCTACGTGTCAGCTCGCCGTCAAGCGTAGCGAAGATGAATGGATTTTCATTCATTCTCAATATGTCAAACGGATGATTTTCAATGGTGTAGATGTCCTGAAGGTCAAGCCGCACCAGCTCGCGGATATGCTCCTCTGCCTGGATGCCGAACTGGACGCAGGCCTTTGATGTTATGTCCTCAGCCTTCTTCAATCCTGTCAGTTCATCGTAGACCTGGTCTATAGTTCTCCATGGCGAGTACCCCATGATGCTCGCTGCATCGCTGGCTCCCACGGATCCCGGAATCCTGTGCCTGGCCTCGAGCCACGACTTCCGGTCCGGGCAACTTTCTCTAATGAAATTGCTCATTCATTCTTCCTTCGGCGTTGTCGCGCAACTTCTTGCCGACTCGGCCATCCTGGCGTAAGATGAAAACGGTTGGAACTGCTTTCAACTTATTTCACACAACCAGTGCTCTCATTCCTACGGCGCTGGTTGTTTTTTTATCGAATGCAGCGGAGTGTTCCGCCGCAACTCTTAACCTTGGTCCCTGCTACCAGCAGACACGCCTCCTTCTTTTCAAAGCCAGGGTTT
>JALNXV010000465.1 GCA_023230175.1 Candidatus Cloacimonadota bacterium | reverse complement strand
AATGGGTTTGATTTAGCTAATGGTTTACCTACATCATATAAGGAATATTTTATCTATAAGATTTCTCCATTAGAAAAGCAGTTCAAAGGCATTATATCTTTTTTGTATGATTTGAAAATTCCTTCGTCATTAAAAAATGACAAAATATTTTATAAGGATTATCAATATGGTAAAGATCTGATTTTACCTAATGATATGAATGATATTGATAAGCCTGTTCTATATAACGAAATCAAAGCTATGTTTGGGGATTTAGAAATTAGCAAATTGTCTTTCTGGGATTTCTATTTTTGGTATTTAGTAAGAATCGAAGATAAAAATTCAGATTTATCGTGGTTCAATGTCGAAGCAATTATAAAAGATTTTGTATTTGATAAGAGTTCCTCACATGGAGTAAATATTCATAATTTAGAGAATTATATAAGAAATGGTACCGTAAATTTAAGAGCTTTTAAACTATCTCCTTCTAAGTCAAATATAAGTATTAAATATTTAGATGACATGCTCTTCTCCTTTAAGTTTGAAGCTAGATTATTTATACTATTTGATGAAATACTAAAAACCAAAAGAAATACTAGTAAGCTTTCTTTTTATATTGGTAGTAACATAGGGTCAATTCAAATACCGAGGGTTGAACTCTATACGAGAATTCAACATGCTTGTAAATCTTGGGTAGTTACTACATCAAACTTTGCGTCAGAACGTGTTGATGTAACTAGTATTACTAATATTACTTTAATAAATGTCCAAGAACTCATACGATTACTAGAGCTCGACTATCAGACAGTATATCCTTTAGTTTTCTGATGAGAAATATAGAATGCAATGGAGGTTTACCTTGAGCGAAATTAAAACATCACAAAAAGGGGTAGAATACGCACCCTCATGTACTTTAAAAACGAAAACTGAAGTGTATTCTCGAGCAATGCTTTGGAAAATACCTCATGAGCATACTGACAAGCAGGATATTTCCTTAAAACTAGGCCGTTATGTATTGACTTCCGGCAAGGTTGAAGCCAATACACCAAAAAGCGAACTAACTCTTGATAACGAGGAACTAAATGAGCTCATAAGATATATTTCTGATAACTATACACCAGTGGTACTGGGCGAGGGAGAATATATCAATATTTCTGGTAGAAGCGCAGAACTAATCAGAAATTTCAAGAAACTAATCGAAGGGCAAGCAGATATCGCAAATCTTCTTATTAAAAATGGGATACTATCAGAAAATGTTTTTCTCGCAGCAACAACTATAAAGAAACGTGACGCCTTATCTGATTTTGAATCCAATCTTCGAAAAGAATTACCTGAAAAGTATTGGCAAGATTGGTTTACAACCAATAAATGGGTACTCGGTTCGGATTTTGCGCAAATTATAAACGAGCGTGCTATCGATACTGAAAACATTGCAGATTATATTATGCGTGCATTTGACGGGTTTGTGGATCTGGTCGAGATTAAAAAGCCTAATGGGTTACCTTTTTGGTCAACTACAAAGGATCATAAAAATTACATTCCCTCAACTGATCTAATCAAAGCTATTACACAGTGCCTAAGTTACATACACGCTATTGAGCAGGAAGTAGATAGTATAAAATTTAACAAACGCACAAATTGTAAAATTATCAAACCTCGCTGCATTCTGGTTTACGGTCGCTCTCATGATTGGATAGAAGAGCAACGCGAAGCATATCGAATACTAAATGCTGCTTATAACCAACTGTCGATATTAACATATGATCATCTCTTGATGCGTGCCAAAAATGTACTAGGGATTGATGAAGTAACTGAAACAGAAGAATTGGATGATCTACCATTTTGATTCTAGATAACGATAAGATGCTCATCTTGCGTTGCACGATAGTTTGTTAACTTATTTTTTAACATCAGATATCAGATGAGTGCATTAACAAACAACAAAAAGATATACTGTATTATTTTACAATAACATATTCAGATAAATTTATTGCTTTATTTATTTCTGCTTTGTATGATTCAGGTAATTCTGCACCCCTCACAATATTATTAATGCTATATCTCTTTCCAACTATTTCATCTGCATATATAATACCGAATAGATGAATATTAACAACTTGTTTGCCTTCTGGTGCATTATCATACATTTCTCTCAATTTATCAGCCAGCTGTTTCTCTGTCATAGCATGCCTCCTTGTATTGTAGTTACTATTTGGAGCTCTTCAATATCTGTTATTATATATCTGATGTATAGGAATTTATACAATATTAAAAGAAATTCATTTTGTCTGTGTAATAATACAAAATTAAATTTTCAAAATTAACATATTAAATTTTGGAGAATCATATATGAACTATTTGGAAATTATAGAGACAAAAATAAATAAAACATCTGATACTACAGTATATCCATTTTACTATTTATCAAAACTATCGATACGCTTGATAAATGAAGATATTATTGAATTTCAAAAGAATAGAAATATCATACTTCGAGCAATTGGAGAAGATGTCCCGCTCTTTTCAGAAAAAAGAGTTGGAGCTGTTGATGAGATTTTTTCTTCAAGCATTCAAATCCTTATAGCTTCGCATAAGTATTTGCCATGTATAAGTGAAGAAATGAAATCAATTCTTGGTGGTGATATAAAATATTTTTGGCAAGGTAATGTAAATGCAATATTGCTAAGAAATGGGAAAGCATGCTGCTTTGGCAAAAATGCATATTTCGGAGTATCCGGACACCTAAACCGGAATTATTCGGACAGCATTCCGGAAACATCCGGACAGTGTTCCGGATTTATCCGGACACCCTGCC
>JALNXV010000466.1 GCA_023230175.1 Candidatus Cloacimonadota bacterium | reverse complement strand
TGATATATAATCGCATCAAACTCTATATAGTTGTACTCAAACCAATATAATGGTGTCTATTTGAATTTTCAAATTTTTACTGCCGGACCATGCGCCAAGCAACCCCCTGAAGAAGCTTAAGGCCTCCAGACTGATTTATATTCATTAATGCAACTTTACATACATTAACCCTTATATTCTCTTATGGGGGAAAGAACAAATTGCTATTGATCGTAAGATAACTCTTGATGAGCTAAACTCTTTCATCAAACATGAAAATAATTCAAGGGTCTTGAAAAGGCTATATTTTATCAAATTTCGGTATCTCGGAGACTCTGTGGAGACAGCTACCAACAAAATTGGAGTAACTAAGAAACAGGATATTACTGGCAGGAGGATTAGAATTAAGGCGGCTATTCCGCCTTAATTCCAAAATTTGGCGGAGAAAGAAAGTCTAAACTTACCGATAAACAGAAAAAAGTATAACATAGACTATTCACTGAAGCAAATCGGAGTTATACTACATAGTTTTAATATATATCACTCTAAACTTTATACTTTAGATTCCTGAAGCCCTGAATATGCTGACAAAATTTGATATCCGTTATTTGGAGAACTTCTTCACCACATGTATAGTTATCTTCTTCAGGAAAGTAAAATATTGCTGTATGATCCCAAAGAGAAAATATAACAGGAACTTCAGTTATTCCATCTTTTATTGAGTATTTTTCTACAATATTATAGATCTCCTTTAACTCATTTTCGGAATAGGTAGTTTTGTTACCTCCATAATCGTAAAGTTTAATCAGAAAATATCCTGGCATGTGACCAGCCCCATAATCAACTATTGGCCCATCAGGATAAAGATGCGGTTTCATTTCATGAATAGAATTGTTTCTTACAATTTGTAATTTAGAACTGAACTCTATCAACTGTGAAGATGTGTTTATTGTTGGAACTTTTCCATATGCATTCAATATATTGGGATCATAAATCGGATTTTCAGGATTTGTACAATTTAGAAGTGATTCTTTATTTAAATTTGAAAGTAAAAGTATTTTTTTTTCCGGACTATCCTGCCATCCAAAATATGGCTCTACCCTATTCGGCTAGCTACCGTTTTCATTTATTTTATGCAAATCAGAAGAAGACGAATTATAAGAATAGGCGAATACAATTCCTATAATTAGAATTATAATTGAAAAAACAATAGGTAATTTCCACTTTTCTCCATTCATTGTATAAAATCAACCCCTACTCATATGAAAAATTAAAATGATGTGAGTATTCACATCATGATGTTTATGCGGAAAGAGGAGTTACACCAAGCTTAGATTCTATTTCTCCACAAGGAATATAAACAGTAGCCGGAGTGTCCTTATTTACCGTAGCTGATGCACTTATTATTCCTACTATTTTAGTACGTCCCCCAGATGTATAATATACAGGCCCACCACTATCTCCGGCTGAGCAAGTTGTAGTCATTAACTCTACTCTATCCATATAATGTCCTAGCATAGATCGACCCGTAAAAACTCTAAGATACTTTCCTGTCACAGGGCCACCTATTGCACTAGATTTTTTAAGAGTCATGCCTGAAATACCACCCGAATAACTACCATCCACATCTACAAATTTTGCGCCACCTACATGAATCTTAGGTGCAACATTGCTATAGGGTACAAAAGCTGCATCAGTATTTGAGCCTATTTTTGAAACTTTCCCTGCCAGATTTGAAGACTTATAAGTTGGCTGATATGAATTTAGTCCAGTTTGGAAAAAGCTGAATGCCCAGCAATTACATATCCTTTTGCACCATCACTATTTCTTTTCGCAGTAAATCCAATAGTACCTAAACATACCTTGGTTCCTTTAGCTACAGAACTTGCCATTCCTCCAGTAATTGGGCGATGATAACCTAGGTAGGGGTTAGAGCTCCTTGAAACTTGACTAATGGAAGTTGAAAGAGGAGTTATTGGAGTACCAGTAGAAAATACGATTGGCACGTTTGTAATATTTAATTTTGATGCTTTTTTATTTATGAGCTTAGATATAGCATCAAAATCCTCGTTTTTAGCATCATATCGCTCATCAAAAATGACCCAAAGAATGATGTATAATAATTCAAACTCTAGAAGCAGAGGCGGAGGGATGGCTTTTATTTTGGGCGAAACTGTGAGAGCTCAGATATACCAATTAGATGGGCCTTTGATTGCCCGGATAAATCACGCAGCCCTTTTATTTTCAGAAGTAACAGCTCTTCTAAATGCAGGAGATAGGAAGGTAGCACAGGGAGACAGAAAGCATATTTCCAAAATTCTTGAAGCCTTTAATGCTTTTGAAACCAAAAAAATACAATTCCTATTAACGATACCTTAAATATCATTTAATAAAATTAAAGAAACTAATGAAATCAAGATTATCCGCAGTTTATAAAAAAATCCTTTCTTTTTTAGAATTGCAAAAGAATGCGGTTCTTTTGAGCACTTTAATCATTATATTAATTGCTCTTTCCCTTATTATATGGAAAGTTCCCTCGTGGCAAGTAGCTCAACACGGTATAAATGATTCGGTAACTATCGCCGAATTAGAAAACAAATATCGAGCAACTTTAGCCCAAATAGTAGGAGGTTTTGCAATAATTATAGGGTTATTTGCCACTTGGAAGCGAATTTCCGTAATGGAGGAAAATGTAGAAGTTGCTCGAGAAGGTCAAATTACTGAAAGGTTTACAAGAGCTATTGATCAGTTAGGAAACGAGAATACAGAAATTAAGTTAGGGGGTATATACGCACTTGAAAGAATCGCAAATGAA
>JALNXV010000064.1 GCA_023230175.1 Candidatus Cloacimonadota bacterium | reverse complement strand
ATGATGTAATAGTTGTCGGAGCCGGTCATGCGGGTGTAGAGGCTGCTTTAGTATCAGCAAGAATGGGAGCTAAAACTGCACTTTTTGTAATAAAACTTGAAAGTGTCGGCAGAATGTCTTGTAATCCTACTGTTGGGGGTCCTGCAAAAGGTCATCTTGCTAGAGAAATAGATGCTATTGGTGGTGAAATAGGTTATGCTGCAGACATTACCGGAATTCATTTTAGAATGCTTAATCAAAAAAAAGGACCTGCTGTTTGGGCTCCAAGAACTCAAAATGATAGGCATGAATATACAAATGTTATGAGAATAACTGTAGAAAATCAAGATAATTTAAATGTTATTGAATCACAGATAACGGACTTAATTATTAAAGATAGCACAGTTATTGGAGTCATTAGTATAATTGGGAAAGAATATTATGCATCTAAAGTAATTTTATCTAACGGTACTTTTTTAAACGGTCGTATCTGTGTTGGAGACAAAGCTTATCCGGGAGGTAGATCCGGAGAGCCTGCTGATGAATATCTTTCAAATAAATTAATAAGTCTTGGATTTGAAATTAAGCGATTTAAGACAGGGACTCCTCCAAGAGTCGATATCAATACTGTAGATCTAACTCAATTAGAAACACAAGCCGGAGATGAAAACCCTTCAGGGTTCTCTCATTTTCGAGACATTCGGTTAAAAAATCAGATAAATTGTTATCTAACCCATACCACAGAAGAAACTCATCAAATTATAAAAGACAATCTTAAAAATTCAGCTCTTTATGGAGGATTTATTTCCGGGACCGGTCCGAGGTATTGTCCATCTATAGAAGACAAGATTGTTAAATTTGTAGATAAAAATCAACATCATGTCTTTGTTGAACCGGAGGGTTTGCGGAGCAGAGAAGCTTATGTAAACGGCATTTCTAATAGTTTGCCCGTTGATATTCAAGAAAAAATTGTTCATTCAATACCGGGATTACAAAAAGCAAAAATTATGCGTTACGGATATGCAATAGAATATGATTATATTGTTCCATCTGAAATATTAGCTACACTTGAAACCAAAAAGATAAAAAACCTTTATTTTACCGGTCAAATAAATGGTACTTCAGGTTATGAAGAAGCAGCTGCACAAGGAATCGCAGCAGGTATCAATGCAGTATTGTCATTAAATAATGAAAATGATTTCTTAATCTTTAATCGTGCTGAATCATATCTTGGTGTCTTAATTGACGATTTAGTAACTAAAGGAACAAATGAACCATATAGATTATTTACTTCAAGAGCAGAGTATCGATTATTTTTACGTCAAGATAATGCTGATGAAAGACTTATGCCTCTTGGTTATAAACTTGGACTAATTCCGGAAACAAGATGGCAAAGATTTTTACATCAGCAAGAAATTTTTCAAAGAGAGATAAAAAAATTATCAGAAATGAGTTCAAATAAACATAAAGATTTATCTCAACCAACAAAATTTATCAATTTAATAAAAAGACCTGAAATTGACTATTTGAAGCTTGTTGAATATGGCTATAGCATACCTCAAGATATCAATATTGAAATTATTAATAAGATTAATATACAAACTAAATACGAAGGATACCTGAAAAGACAACAAGATGAAGTAGATAGGTTTTCAAATATTGAAGGGATTAAAATTAAAAATAGCATAAACTTTCTTGAGATTCAAGGAGTTTCAACCGAGGCAAGAGAAAAATTTCAAAAGATTCAACCGCAAACAATAGGTCAAGCATCAAGAATTCCTGGTGTAAATTTTTCTGATATACAAGCCTTAATGATTTATCTAAGAAAAAAATAATTATAGGGAGCATAGATATGAATTTAACTCAAAATGCAAAAACTGTCTTAGAAAAAAGATACTTTAAAAAAGACAGAGAAGGTAACTTGAAAGAAGATTGGACTGGAATGATAAAAAGGGTTACCGATAATATTTCACAAAATGACCCCGAAAAAGCAAAAAAATATTTTAATCTTCTTGATTCGGGAGCTTTTTTACCAAATTCACCAACTTTAATGAATGCAGGTAACGACTTACAACAACTATCAGCATGTTTTGTATTACCAATAGAAGATAGTATGGAAAGCATATTTACGTCAATAAAAAATGCTGCTCTAATTCATAAAAGTGGTGGAGGTACCGGCTTTAGTTTTTCTAGACTAAGAGAAGCTGATGCAAGAGTAAGAACAACTAACGGAGTTAGTAGTGGACCCTTAACCTTTTTAAAAGTATTTAATGCAGCAACTGATGCAGTTAAACAGGGAGGTACTCGCAGAGGTGCCAATATGGCTATCCTAAGCGTTACTCACCCTCAGATTTTGGAATTTATTAAATGCAAAGAGAATACTAGTGAGTTAACTAATTTTAATCTGAGTGTAGGTATTACAGAAGATTTTATGAGAGCTGTGATGCAAGATGAAGAATATGAACTTATCTCTCCACATACTCAAAAAGTACACTCAAAATTAAATGCAAAAGATGTCTTTATGCTTATTGTTGAAATGGCTCATAAAAACGGTGAGCCCGGCATAATCTTTTTAGACAGAATTAACGAGCATAACCCAACTCCTCATATTGGTGAAATCGAAAGCACTAATCCATGCGGCGAGCAGCCACTTTTACCAAACGAGGCTTGTAATCTTGGTTCAATCAATCTTGTTTCTGTAATTAATGACAATAAAATTAATTGGGAATATTTAAAAGAAGTGGTTAGGCAAAGTGTTGATTTTCTTGATGATGTTATCGAACAATCAAAATTTCCTTTACCTGAAATTAATGAAATGGTTAAGGCAAATCGTAAAATCGGACTTGGAATTATGGGTTGGGCGGAATTACTTTATACCCTTAGTATTCCTTACAATAGCGATGAAGCAATAGATTTAGCTAAAGAAATTATGGAATTTATTGATTATCACGGCAAAGAACGTTCTATGGAACTTGCAATTGAAAAAGGTTCTTTCCCGAATTTTAAAGGGAGTATGTATGATAAAGGGACACTAATAAGAGAATCATATAAAAAAGACTGGAATACTCTAATTAAAAAAATCAAAAAGAACGGTATAAGAAACGCTACAATTACAACCATCGCTCCAACCGGAACTATTTCTATGATATGTAATACTTCCTCAGGTATTGAACCTCAATTTTCATTAGTATATATCAAACAAGTAATGGATGGCGAAAAACTTCTTTATATCAATGATTATCTTGAGAATACTCTCAAAACTGCTAATCTTTTTGAAAAAACTCTAATGGAAAAAATTGCTGAAGAAGGTTCTTTAGCTCATATAGAAGAAATACCTCAACATATAAAAGATATTTTTGTTACTTCACATGACATAAGTCCTGAATGGCATATAAAAATGCAGGCTGCATTTCAAGCTTATACTGATAACGCTGTATCAAAAACTATTAACTTTGCTAATTCTGCAACAAAAGAAGATATACAAATCTCGTTCGAAACCGCTTGGAAACTTGGATGTAAAGGCGTAACTGTTTATAGAGACGGTTCAAGAGAAAATCAAGTTTTGCACGTAGGGAATAAAACAAATGAAGAAAAACAAGATAAAACAGATAGAGTTTCTCCTCGTATTAGACCGGAAATAACTTCAGGGATAACCCAAAGAATCGAAACCGGTTGTGGGCATCTTTATGTAACAATTAATAGTGATGATAACGGACCTTGTGAAGTTTTTGTTCAGATGGGTAAAGTTGGTGGTTGTGCATCTGCTCAACTTGAAGCACTTGCCAGACTTGCATCTCTTTCATTAAGAGCTAATGTAAAATTAGAATCTATAATTAGACAACTAAAAGGCATCAGATGTCCTTCACCTATGTGGTATAAAGGTAAGATGATTACTTCTTGTGCTGATGCTATTTCTCTTTCTCTGGAAACATTTTTAACGGTTCAGGAAAGAGGTATTATCAATGGTTCTATAAATGTTGGAGAAGTAAAAAAAATACAAGTCAAAAGTAAATCAAATCAAATGTGTCCTGATTGTGGAAGCACAATTGAACACGTAGAGGGTTGTTTAAAATGTAATAATTGCGGGTGGTCAAAGTGTTAAGATTGATATGTTCTACAAGCATCCCTGCTTGTAGTTTGGGTACAAACAAGGATATTTATACAATAAAACTTGTACTTGCTTCACAGCGTGCAAGCCAGTCCGGCAATTTTTAATATGGAGATAAATTATGAAAATAACAGACTTAATTAAACAACAGAAAACACCTTTCTTTTCGATTGAGATTACACCACCTGTAAAGACAAAGTCTATACAGCCTATTTTTGCAACTATTGAAAGACTTTTGCCATATAATCCTGCCTTTATCAACGTTACTTATCATCCTCAAAAGATATCAAAAACAAAAATTGATAATACGGATTATGAAGTTATTAGTCAAAAACATGCAAACCAAATAGGATTGTGTGCTGCAATCAAGTATAAATATGATGTTGAAGTGGTGCCTCATTTTGTTTGTGCAGGTTTTAACAAGATTCAAGTAGAAGATGCACTTTTTGATTTAATGTTTTTAGGTATAGAAAATATCCTTGCCTTAAGAGGTGATGCTAAATCTGAAAACGAAGCCTTTCAGCCTGTAGATGGTGGCTATAGATATGCAAATGAACTTATCTCTCAAATAAAAGCTATGAAAAAATCAAGATTTATAAGTCATAATGAACATAATGAACCTCTTGATTTTTGCGTTGGTGCAGCAGGTTATCCTGAAAAACATTATGAAGCAAAAACAATTTACGATGACATTGCTAACCTAAAAAGAAAAATAGATTGTGGAGCAGACTATATTATAACTCAGATTTGCTATGACATTGATAAGTTTACAGATTGGATTAACCATTGTAGGCATTCCGGGATACATGTCCCCATAATACCCGGTATTAAGCCACTTACATCAGATAAGCAGATTGATACGCTTAAAGAAATATTCCATGTAAACATTCCTGAAGATATTGAAAGTAAAATAAAATCTACAAAGTCTAAAGAAGAAAAATGGAATATTGGTATTCAGCATTCAATTGAACTAAGTAAAAAATTATTAAATGCCGGTGCCGCAGGAATCCACTACTTTACAATGGGTAGTGGTAAAGATGCCGAAGATGTCATTAAAGAAGTATATAAGAAAACGGAGGAATAAATGACCCATCAAATAGTAGTCATACTAGATTTTGGCTCACAATATACACAGTTGATTGCAAAACAAGTCAGAAGACTTAATATCTATTGTGAGATTTTACCATGCACAGTATCCATAGAGGAGATATATAGTAAAAATCCTCAAGCAATTATCTTATCAGGTAGTCCATTCAGTACAACAAATCCTGATGCTCCTAAGGTTGATGCCTCAATTTTTGATGGCAATATCCCTGTCTTAAGTATTTGCTATGGTATGCAGTTAATGGTTAGTTCGCTTGGTGGTAAAGTTGATAATTTTGAAAAAAAGGAATTTGGTTATGCGAGAATTAAAATAGATGATCATTCTACTATTTTTAAAGGACTTGATCAAGAAGAAACAGTATGGATGAGTCATGGAGATTCTGTAAGTTTATTACCGCAAGGTTTTAAGTGTCTTGCTCATACAGAAAATTCTCCTTATGCGGCTATTGCACATACTGATAAACCTCTTTTCGCTTTGCAATTTCATCCTGAAGTTGTTCATACAGTAAACGGAGCAAGAGTTATTGAAAACTTTCTTACCAATATTTGTAGTTTTTCTAAAGATTGGACCTCAGAATCTTTTATAGAATCAGCAATCAAACAAACTCAAACATTAGTTGGAAATGATCAAGTTATATTAGGTTTGAGTGGGGGGGTTGACTCTTCAGTTGTAGCAGCTCTTCTTTATAAAGCTATCGGTCAAAATCTTATTCCTATCTTTGTAAATACCGGATTACTTAGAAAAAATGAAGTCAAAGAAGTACAACACTTTTTTGAAAATGAATTTGGTATGCAATTAATCACTATAGATGCTGAAAATCTATTTTTAACTAAATTAGAAAATATAACAGACCCTGAACAAAAAAGGAAAATCATTGGTAATACCTTTATTGAAGTTTTTGATAATGAAGCTAAAAAATATCCAAATGCTAAATGGCTTGCACAAGGAACTCTTTATCCTGATGTAATTGAAAGTGTTTCCTTTAAAGGACCTTCGGCAACAATAAAATCTCATCATAATGTAGGCGGTTTACCTGAGAAAATGCAATTAAGGCTTATTGAACCATTAAGAGAACTTTTTAAAGATGAGGTTAGGGCTGTCGGTAGAGAACTTGGATTACCTGAACATATGGTTGATAGGCATCCATTCCCCGGACCTGGACTTGCAATAAGGATTCTTAGTGATATTACCAAAGAAAAGGTTAAAATTCTTCAGGATATTGATGCGATATTTATCGAAGAACTAAGAAATAATAATTTATATCATAAAGTGTGGCAGGCTTTTGCTGTGCTTTTACCGGTATATTCTGTCGGTGTAATGGGTGATGAAAGAACGTATGAACAACTTTGTGGACTTAGAGCAGTTACCAGTGTGGACGGAATGACTGCTGATTGGGCAGATCTTCCTTACGATTTCCTAAAAAGGGTATCCAATCGCATTATAAATGAAGTTAGAGGAGTTAATCGAGTAGTTTATGATATTAGTTCAAAGCCGCCCGCTACGATTGAATGGGAATAGTTTAAGTATGATAAAGAAAATATTATATACCTCTTATATAAGAGGTATATTTATTTATCTTTTTAACTGTTTTTCCATTGCTTTAATCACAGCAACCTGATAAGAATTATAATCTAATTGTTGATATTTTTGATGTTTAGTAAATATTTGGGGGTCTATATTACTTTTTTTTATTTCAGATATTTCATTTTTTACTTTGTCAACTTCGTCTTCATATTCTTTATCTGACTTTTCTCTAAACCCGTAATCATTTCGTTTTACAACATACCCAATATCTTCAATTGATTCAACAAGAGAAGATACAGGGTCTAAAAAGATGCCCATTGCATCAAAATATGTTTGTCTATTAGTTTTAAAAACAGACTCAATTTTTTTTATGTTAATTGGGTTTACTTCATCATTAATATCATTTTGTAAATCTCTGCTAATCCATAATTTTTGAGCTTTAATATCTCCGTTATATATATGATATTCGTAGGCTTTATATCCCTGGATATTGGTGGTATCTACAATCATAAATCTTGGTCGCATTGATTTAAACAAAGTAACTGTTGCATCAGCATACAATTTTTGTCTTTCTTTATCTAAATTTCTTAATTCTGCATTTATCTGAGCTTGATTTTGCTTAATCATTTCATTTTTAAAAGATTCGAAATCTATTGTTGTATAAATTCTTAAGGGGTGATTAATTAATGTAAGTGTTAAATCATTAAAATTCCAGATTGAAACAATCAAATCATTTTCAATCTCTGCAAAATAATTATTATGATATAGTTCTCTGCTTATCATACCTTGTTCATCACGGGTAATAATTATTCCGGCAAATAAATTAATTATCAAAAAACTCAATACTAAACAAATAAAACTTTTCTTCATCTCTATTCCTTTAACTATTTTAATTATAAAACACTTGACTTACGTATTTGTAACATTATTAATAATCTTACCAACTAAATCATATTCCCATGAATCTGTTATTTGGACGGTTACAATGTCGCCGGGTTTAGCATTGCCATGGGTAATGAATATAGTTCCATCAATCTCAGGTGCATCTAAATATGATCTTCCTTCATATAGAAAAGATTCTTCATTTGCTTTTCTATCTATTATTACTTCCAATTCTTGATCAATAAAAGAACTCATTATCTCTTCGGAAATCTTTTGTTGAATTGCCATAAGTCTATCTTTTCTGTTTTGAGCAGTTTGTTTATTTACCTGATTATTAAAATTATATGCAGGAGTACCTTTTTCTTGTGAATATGAAAAAACCCCGAGACGAGTAAATCTAAACTCTTGTATAAAATTTTTCAATTCTATATAATCTTTTTTAGTTTCACCCGGGAAACCTGTTATAAACGTAGTTCTTATTGCCGCTTGAGGTATAGTTTCTCTGATAAAATTTAATAATGACAATGTCTCTTGTTTTGTAATTTTCCTATTCATATTTTTGAGTATATTATCATTAATATGCTGAAGCGGAATATCAAAATAAGGCAATAATGATTTAATTTTACTAAATTCGAAGACCATTTCTTTTGTTAAATGAGCAGGATGCAAATATAAAAGCCTTATCCATTTAAAAAGTTTTAGATTGTCAAGTTTTGTTAGAAGTTCAACCAACATTGATTTTCCATGTAAATCTTTGCCATAATTACTTGTATCTTGGGCATTAACAATTAATTCTTTAACACCTTTTAAAGCTAATATTTTAGCTTCTTCAAGTAAATTCTCAATGGATATTGAATGTAACTCACCTCTAATGTCGGGGATGGCACAATATGAACATCTGTTATTACAACCGTCGCTAACTCTCAAATATGCATAATGTGGTAAAGTCAAAATTTCTCTCTCAATTTTAAAGTGAGTATTTAATAATTTTTGTAATCCGTCAAAATCCTTTAAATCTAACCAAAGGTCAACCTCAGGTATTTCTTGTTTTAATTCTTCTTGAAATCTTTTAACTAAACAACCGGTAACAATAAGTTTCTTTAATTTATTATTTTTTAGTAAAATATGTTCTAAGATTGTATTTATGGATTCTTCTTGTGCATCTCTAATAAAGCCACAAGTATTGATTAATAAAATCTCAGCGATATTTACATTATCAGTAAAATTATATCCGGCTTGTTTAAATATTGAAAAAAAATTTTCACTATCTGTTAAATTTTTTGGACAACCTAAGCTTATTATAGAAAAATTTCTCATTATTATACCTCTAATGTAACATTTAATTCCTAATAGAGATTGTCAAATGAAATCATTCTCAAGGGCAAGCTTTATAGCCAATTGACCAATAGGAGTAACATTGTGATTATTTACAAATTGCATAAGCTCAGTTGTTTTTATGAATTTATATTCTGAGTGTTCATCATAGTCTTTGGCATTAGTAATAATTAGTTTTAATTGTTGAAGGTTAATATTTAGAAATGCAACAAATAAAAATTCCGGTTTGTTATTATATACGCTTAACCCGAAACCTGTACAAGAAAGATTTTTTATTTGTGATTCAGAAATATTTATTTCTTCTTTTAATTCTTTGATGATAAGCTCATAGGGATGTTCCGGTTGATAGATTTGTGTGTTTGTTTTGGGTTCAATAGTTCCACCGATTATATGCCATTGAGTGCTCCCTTCAGCGAGCTTATTACTTCTTTTCCCTATAACACAATAGTTATCTTTTGTTATGGTTACTACGCAAGCGGCTAAAATATTTGCTAAGTGATTTTTATTTTTTATAAGATCAATATTACTTATATTTGTTCCAAGATAACTTTTATAGTCTGTAGGTTGAATCTTTAGAGTGAGTATATCATTATTGTAGTTGTATTCTTTTAAACTATACACTATCCCATTATATAGATACTTATTTGATACTGTCTTTGTTTTTATTAGATTAGTCCAGTTTTGTTCAATAAGATTTGTGACATTGAGAGGATATTCTTTAAATTTTTGATTAGATTGAAGGACTATTTCGTTTTTTGATAATTTCTTATTTATCAGACAAATATAAGATTTTTGGAGTATATTTAGTCTTTGATTGAGGGTAGAAAAGATATTTTCTGTAACACTATCTGAAATGGAAAGATGAGAAATTTGTTGATAAAGTTTGTATCTTGAACTCCATAAGTTAAAAACAAATTTTCTTGATTTTCTAAATACAAGAGGTCTATGAGAACCTTTAATCCTATTATAGATAACTTCAAAAGAAGGATTAAGAGCTATAACTATCCATCTATTTGAAATAGAATGATTATAAAAGTCCCAATAAAATTGCTTTACTAGTTTTTGATTTGATTTATTTAAAAAAGTTCCCCCTCCTGTAGCAATAACGAGTGATTTATTTTCATTATAAGTAGAAAAAACAAGATTTTTAAGTAATTGTCTTTCAATTTTTCTAAAATATTTTTCACCATTATCTTTAAAAATTGTTTTAATAGTTTGATTTTTATCTTGTTCTATCTTTAAGTCTGTATCAATAAACTCAGCTGATAATTCTTGAGCAATAAGATTTCCGATGTATGATTTTCCTGAACCCATAAAACCTACTAAGCAGATGATTTTATCAGATAGGAATAATTTACTGTCGTTAGTCAGTAAATTAGACATTTATTACTATCTTTCTTCTCTAAAGTAGGGAACTCCAAGAGAATTTGGGGGGTTATTTTCTTTAGATTTTTTAATAGAACTTATTATTAAAACGATAGTTGTGAAAAGGTATGGTAGCATATCAATGATATATCTAGAAATAAAGGTATTTTGAATTCTAAAACCGATAATATCTAAACCTCCAAAAAAAACAGCAGCAAAGATAGCATAATAAGGGTTCCATTTACAGAATATTACTAAGGCAATAGCAATCCAACCTCTTCCTGCGGTAACATTTTCTTGCCAAGCAGGTACATAGATAAGAGATAAGTACGCACCTCCTAAAGCACATAAAATACCTCCGATTCCAATGTGTATATACTTATATAAGGTAATATTTAATCCGGCCACATCTCCTGCAGCTGTATTTTCTCCAATAGCCCGAAGATTTAAGCCATATCTTGTTTTAAATAAGTAAATACCAATTACTATTGCAATTAAATAAGCGAAATATATAAATATAGAATGATTAAATAATATATTTCCTATAAAGGGGATATTAGATAAAATCGGAATGGGTTTATTAGCAAAAAATTGGCTTACTGATACAGGGACTACTTCACCGACCAATGTTTTGCCCAAAAAACCTGCGAAGCCGGTACCAAAAATTGTTAAAGTTAAACCTGTAACTACTTGGTTAGTCCTTAAGGATACAGTTAGAAATGTATATATCAAAGCTCCTGCTAGACCTGCTAAAGCAGCACCAATAACTGCTAAAAAGGGACTATTTGTTTTAAGTGCCACATTAAAGCCAATTACTGCTCCCATAAGCATAAGGCCTTCTACTCCAAGATTTAAATTGCCTACTTTTTCAGTAAGTATTTCCCCTAAGATAGCTAATAATAATGGAGTACCGGCGATTATGGCTGCGACTAAAAAATTTTCCATTATTTTACCTCTTCTTTTTTAAACTGTATCATTTTAAATTTCTGTATTTTAACACTATATCTGATAAAAAATTCACTGCCTAAAACAAAGAATAATAGTAGTCCTTGGATAATTTCTGCTGCAGCTTGTGGTATTTGAAAAGCCATTTGAATAAAGGTACTACCTTGAACCATGGCTGCAAATAGAAAACTAACAATTAATATTATCGGGATACTTAATCCGGCAAGCCAACTTGTTATAATTGCTGTAAATCCAATGCCTCCGGCAATATTCATTGAAAGTGTTTTGTTAACGCCGGAAACTTGTATCATACCAACTAATCCGGAAAGCCCCCCACTTATAAAAAGATTTATTAAAACAATAGCAAAAACACTAATTCCTGCATATCGGGCTGTATTTTCACTTTCACCTACAACATTTATCTCATAGCCTAATTTGCTATGATTCATAAAAAAGTAGAATATTAAAGCAATCACAAACATAATAATCCATCCAATATGAACACCAAATATTTCAGGTAGAACAGCAGCAGAAACAAAATTTGGTATCTTTGGAAAACCAAGAGCTCCGGGGTCTTTCCAAGGGCCGTATTGAAGATAAATTACCCATTTAAATGCAATATAGTTCATCATTAAAGTAAAAATTGTCTCATTTGTATTAAATTTAGCTTTAAAAAAAGCAGGAATAAGTGCCCAAATTCCACCTCCAATTATACCTGCTAACATCATAAGTGGTAACATTATAGGTTTAGATAAATTTGTGCAATTTAGGGCAATAAACGAACTAAAACAAGCCCCCATAATTATCTGTCCTTCAGCCCCTATGTTCCAAAATTTCATCTTAAAGGCAATGCCGACAGCAATTGATGTGATAGCTAAAGGTATAGTCTTTGTAATTGTTTCAACAAATCTATATTCAGAACCGAAAGCACCTTTTAAAATTGCCCCAAAAACTTCTAAAGGATTATGTCCAAGTATATAAATAAAAAAACCTGTAACAATCAATGCAGATAAGATTCCGATAAATCTAATATATAGATTAAATAATTTCCCCGGTGAATTTCTTTTATAAATTCTAAACATATAACTCTTCTTTTTTTAATAACCTATTTAACAAGTTTTTCTCCGCTCATCATTAACCCGATTTCTTCTTTATTAGTATCCTCAGCATTAACAATACCGATTGCTTCTCCTCTGCACATAACTAATATTCGATCTGATATTTCAAGTAAAACATCTAAATCTTCAGCAACATAAATAATACCTATACCTTTTGCTTTTTGTTCATTAAGTAAATCATAGATAAGGTAAGATGATTTTATATCAAGTCCTCGTGTAGGATAGGCTGTTATAATTAATTTGGGGCTACAATCTATTTCTCGACCTAAGAGTACTTTTTGTATATTCCCTCCGGAAAGTTGTTTGATTGGAGTATAAATACTTGGAGTTTGAACTCCTAATTTTTTAACTAAATTTTCAGTTCTTTTTTTTGAAGGTTTTTTATTAATAAAGAAGCCTTTGTGATTATAATAGTCTCTTAAGACTATGTTAT